>NZ_JBLVOL010000012.1:60770-116003 GCF_053543755.1 Achromobacter semiaridum
CGCCGCGCCCTTTTGCAGGGCTGATCCCTGTATGGGTATCAGCCGCCCAGCTTTTCCTTGAGCAGGTCGTTTACTTGCTGCGGGTTGGCCTTGCCGCGCGCGGCCTTCATGATCTGGCCCACCAGCGAGTTGAACGCCTTTTGCTTGCCCGCCCGGTACTCTTCCACGATGGCCGGGTTGGCGGCCAGCACTTCGTCGATCATGGCGCCAATGGCGCCCGTGTCGCTGATCTGCTTCAGGCCGCGAGCGTCGATGATGGCGTCCGCGTCGCCGCCGTTCTCGCCGGCCCACATGGCGCCGAAGACTTCGCGGGCGATTTTGTTGGAGATCGTGCCGTCGATGATGCGGCTGATCAGTGCCGCCAGCGCCGGCGCTTGCACCGGCGATTCGGCGATGGTCTTTTCGTCCTTGTTCAAGGCGGCGGACACTTCACCCATGACCCAGTTCGCGGCCAGCTTGGCCTGGCCGGCCGGCAGGGCGTTGGCCACTGCCTGGAAGTACGCGGCCAGATCGCGGCTGACGGTCAGCTGGGCGGCATCGTAGGCGGGCAGGCCGTATTCCGATTCGAAGCGGGCGCGCTGGGCGGCCGGCAGTTCGGGCATGGCGGCGCGCACCTCATCCACCCAGGCGCTGGAGATCACCAGCGTGGGCAGGTCGGGGTCGGGGAAGTAGCGGTAATCGTGCGCGTCTTCCTTGCTGCGCATGCTGCGCGTTTCGTCGCGGTCGGCATCGTACAGGCGCGTTTCCTGCACCACCGTGCCACCGTCCTCGATCAGTTCGATCTGGCGGCGCGCTTCGTAGACGATGGCGCGTTCCAGGAAGCGGAACGAGTTGACGTTCTTGATCTCGGTGCGGGTGCCGAACTCTTTCTGGCCAACCGGGCGCACGGACACGTTGGCGTCACAGCGGAACGAGCCTTCCTGCATGTTGCCGTCGCAAATGCCCAGCCAGACAACCAGGCTGTGCAGCGCGCGCGCGTAGGCCACGGCTTCGGCCGCCGAGCGCATTTCGGGCTCGGTCACGATTTCCAGCAGCGGGGTGCCGGCGCGGTTCAGGTCGATGCCGCTGGCGGGCGAACCGTTGGCCAGCGTGAAGTCGTCGTGCAGCGATTTGCCGGCGTCTTCTTCCAGATGCGCGCGCGTCAGGTTGATGGTTTTTTCTTCTTCGCCGACGAAGAACGACAGCGAGCCACCCACCACGACGGGCAATTCGTACTGGCTGATCTGATAGCCCTTGGGCAGGTCGGGGTAGAAGTAGTTCTTGCGCGCAAAGACCGAGCGCGGCGCGATGGTCGCGCCCACCGCCAGGCCGAAGCGAATGGCGCGTTCAGCCGCGCCCCGATTCATGACCGGCAGGCTGCCCGGCAACGCCAGGTCGACCTCGTTGGCATGCGTGTTGGGCGCCGCGCCGAATTGCGTGCTGCTGCCCGAAAAAATCTTGGAGTCGGTGGAAAGCTGGGTGTGCGTTTCCAGGCCGATGACGATTTCCCAGTTCATTATCTGTAGTTCCAATCAGTAGAGCCGCGGCTGCGATGCCAGCGGCCCCGGGCCGCCCCAGGCGCCGGCAGCCCCTTTCGGGAGCCTCGGGCGCAGGAGGCGTGGGGGCATCATCACAGCGGGGACCGCTTGTGCCAGTCCGTCACTTGTTGGTAGCGGTCGGCGATGGCCAGCAGCCTGCCTTCGTCAAAGTAATTGCCGATGATCTGCAAGCCCACGGGACGCTTGCCGTTGTCGCCGCCAAACCCGCACGGAATCGACATGGCGGGCAAGCCGGCCAGGCTCACGCCCAGCGTGTAGACGTCGGCCAGCCAGTCGGCGGTGGGGTCGTCGCGGTTGTCGCCGATGTTCTTGGCGACCGACGGCGTGACCGGGCCCATGATGACGTCGCACTGGCCTGCGTAAGCGCGCTGGAAATCCTGCGCGATCAGGCGGCGCAGGCGTTGCGCTTGCAGGTAGTAGGCGTCGTAGTAGCCGTGCGACAGCACGTAAGTGCCGATCAGGATGCGGCGCCTGACCTCGTCGCCGAAGCCTTCGGCGCGCGAGCGGCTGATCATCTCGTTCAGGTCGCCATACTGCTCGGTGCGGTGGCCGTAGCGCACGCCGTCGTAGCGCGCCAGGTTGCTGGACGCTTCCGCCGGGGCAATGACGTAATAGGCCGGAATGGCCAATTCGGTGCGCGGCAGCGACACGGGCACGCGAACGGCGCCCAGCGCTTCGAACTGCGCCAGCGCGGCTTCCACCGCGGCGGCCACGTCGGCTGCCAGGCCGGCGCCGAAATATTCTTCAGGCACGCCAATGCGCAGGCCTTTCAGCGGCTGGCTGCCGGCGCCGTCGAACGCGGTTTGCGCGGCGTCGAAGTCGCGGCGCACGCGGCCCGGCTCGTTGACGGCGCCATCGCATTTTTCAAGGCTGGTGGCATCGCGCGGATCGAAGCCGCTGATGACATCCAGCAGCTCAAGCAGGTCGCGGCTGCTTTGCGCCAGCGGGCCGGCCTGGTCCAGGCTGGAGCCGAACGCCACCATGCCGTAGCGCGACACGGTGCCGTACGTGGGTTTGATGCCGCTGACGCCGCACAGCGCGGCGGGCTGGCGCACCGAACCGCCGGTGTCGGTGCCGGTGGTGGCCGCCACCAATCGCGCGGCCACCGCAGCGGCCGAGCCACCGGACGAACCACCCGGCACGGCCGCGTGGTCCCAGGGGTTTTTCACCACGCCGTACGCCGAGTTCTCGTTGCCGGAACCCATGGCGAATTCGTCGCAGTTGAGCTTGCCGATGGACACGGCGCCCGCCGTACCCAGGCGTTCGACCACGGTGGCGTCGAACGGGCTGACGTAGCCGTCCAGCATTTTGCTGCCGGCGGTGGTGCGCCAGCCACGGGTCACGAACGCGTCTTTGTGGGCGATGGGAACGCCGGCCAAGGGGCCGGCCGAACCCGCGGCCAATGCGGCGTCGGCGGCGCGCGCCTGGGCCAGCGTCAATTCAGCGTCAATATGTAAAAAGCAATTCAGGCCGCTGGCCGCATCGGCGGCCGCCAGGGCGCTTTGCGCCAGTTCGACGGCGCTGACCTGGCGTTGGGCGAGGGCCGCGCGCAAGGCGGCGATCCCCTCGAATTGGGTATGCAAGGCGGGTTTTGTCATGGCTTAATCGAGGACTTTGGGGACCAGGAACAAGCCTTCCTGGGCGTCGGGGGCGTTGGCCAGCAGCGCCTCGCGGCGTGTTTCCGAGCTGGCCTCGGTCACGGCGTCTTCACGCAGGCGCAGCACGATGTCCTCATGGGCGGACAGGGGGTGGGCCAGCGGTTCGACGCCTTGGGTGTCGACCGACTGAAGCCGTTCGATCAAGTGGAGAATGCCGTTGAGTTCGGCCTGCGCAAGGGTGCGCTGGTCGGGGGTCAGTTCGATTCTGGCCAGCCGGGCAATGCGGGCCACATCTGTGTCATTGAGCGCCATAGGGATTGCAAAATCGATAAGCGAAGGCCGAAGGGCGGGACCGGGCAGTATGTATGCGCCGATCCCGTTACAAAGCTTGAATAGCCTGCATTTATGCGCTATTTCCGGTGAAATTATAAGTTATGATTCACGGTTTAATCGCCGTGATGACAGGCGGACCCGACCTTTTTCGGGCCAAACGCCCCATGGCATGAACCCAATTCCCCCCAGAATTTAGCTGAGCTCCCATGTTCGGATTCCTGCGCAGTTATTTTTCCAGCGATATGGCGATTGACCTCGGTACCGCCAATACGCTGATTTACGTCCGCGGCAAGGGCATCGTGCTCGATGAGCCCTCCGTGGTCGCAATCCGTCATGAAGGCGGGCCTCACGGCAAAAAGATCATCCAGGCCGTCGGCCACGAAGCCAAGCAGATGCTCGGCCGAGTTCCCGGCAATATTGAGGCCATTCGGCCCATGAAGGACGGCGTTATCGCCGACTTCACGGTCACCGAACAGATGCTCAAACAGTTTATTCGCATGGTGCACCCCCGCAACATGCTGGCTCCCAGCCCGCGGATCATCGTCTGCGTGCCTTGCGGTTCCACCCAGGTCGAACGTCGCGCCATCCGTGAATCGGCGTTGGGCGCGGGCGCTTCGCACGTGTTCCTGATCGAAGAACCCATGGCCGCGGCCATCGGCGCCGGCCTGGCCGTGTCCGACGCCAGCGGCTCCATGGTCGTCGACATCGGCGGCGGCACCACCGAGGTGGCGGTCATCTCGCTGGGCGGCATGGTCTACAAGGGTTCGGTGCGCGTGGGCGGCGACAAGTTCGACGAAGCCATCGTCAACTACATCCGCCGCAACTACGGCATGCTGATCGGCGAACCCACGGCTGAACTGATCAAGAAGGAAATCGGCTCGGCATTTCCGGGTTCCGAAGTCCGCGAAATCGAAGTCAAGGGCCGCAATCTGGCCGAAGGTGTGCCGCGCAGCTTCACGGTCTCGTCCAACGAGATCCTGGAATCGCTGACCGACCCGCTGAACCAGATCGTGTCCGCGGTGAAAATCGCGCTTGAGCAGACCCCGCCGGAACTGGGCGCCGACATCACCGACAAGGGCATCGCCTTGACCGGTGGCGGCGCGCTGCTGCGCGACCTGGATCGCCTGCTCCAGGAAGAAACCGGCTTGCCCGTCGTGGTGGCCGACGATCCCCTGACCTGCGTCGTGCGCGGTTGCGGCGAAGCGCTGGAACACCTTGAGAAACTGGGCGCCATCTTCATCAACGATTAATACCGCCCGCCAGCCCGGAGCCCCGCTTTTTTTCGGCTCCGGCCGCTGCGGGGGCTTCGGACGCGGGCGCCCGGGCTGAGATTCATGCAACGACAAGGGACCCCCCCTTTATTCAGGCGCGGCCCACCCGCGGAGGTGCGGCTGGTCGTCCTGGTCGTCCTGGCGTTGGCCCTGATCATCATCGATTCGCAATGGCGCATGCTTGAACCGGCGCGCCGTACGATCGCCGTGGCGCTTTACCCCTTCCAGCGCGCCGTCATGGCGCCGCGTGACCTGGTCCAACAGGTCAACGAATGGGTCAACGCGGCCAATCTTATCCGTAGTGAAAACGAAGCCTTGCAGCGTCAGCGCATCGAGCTGGCCCAGGTGGCGTCGCACGCTGCCCAGTTGGCCGCCGAAAACGCCCAATTACGCCGCCTGCTTGGCGTGACCGATACCGTGGCGCAATCGGCCGTGGTGGTCGAAGTCATGTACGAACCCACCAATGCGTTCACGCAGCGGCTGGTGTTCAACAAGGGCAGCAAGGCCGGCCTGGCGCCGGGCATGCCGGTGATCGACGAAGGCGGCGTGGTCGGCCAGATCGTGCGCGTAACGCCGATGACGGCCGAAGCCGCGTTGGTCACCGACGAGCAGGTGTCTATCCCCGTGCAGCTGCTGCGCAATGGCTTGCGCCTGATTGCGTTCGGCGGCAATTCGCCCGGCAAGATGGAAGTTCGTTACCTTGCCGCCAATGCCGACATCAAGGAAGGCGATACTATCGTCACCAGCGGCGTGGGCGGCTTGTTCCCCGCCGGACTTCCCGTGGCCAAAGTGACCTCGGTCGAACGCGACACCGCCTCCGGTTTCGCTCGCGCCGTGTGTGAACCGCTGGCCCATCCCGAACGCTATCGCCACTTCCTGGTCTTGCAGGTGGATGTGGCGCGCGCCGAGTCCAACCGTCAGGAGGTCGATTCCGGTGGATCGGACTAATTCTTCGCAACCCAGGCGCCGCCTGGGTACGCCCAGCAACGTGCACCCCGACCGGCTGTCCGGTCCGGCGCACGGCGTGTTCGTGTGGGGCACGGTACTGCTGGTGTGGCTGGTGTCGTTGCTGCCGTGGCGGCTTTGGCAGGGCGCGCCGGACGTGCTGCTGCTGATCATCGCCTTCTGGTGCGTGCATGAGCCGCGCCGCGTCGGCCTGTTCACGGCGTTTTTCTTCGGCTTGCTGATGGACGTGCACGACGCCGGCATGCTGGGCGAACACGCGTTGTCCTACACGCTGGTCGCCTATGGCGCCGTGGTGCTGCATCGCCGGCTGCAACGGTTCGATCTCTGGAGCCAGGCGATGCACATGCTGCCTGTGTTCTTCGTGGCGCGCTTCCTTACGCAGATCATCCATGCCTGGGTCGCGGGCAAGTGGCCGGGCTGGGATTGGTGCATCAGCGTGGCCATCACGGCTGCCCTGTGGCCGTTGGCGGGTTGGGTCCTGCACCTGCCGCAGCGCGGTGCCGACGACGCCGAATCTTCCTCCGCCTGATGGCGGCGTCGCGTCATGTTTGAATTCAAGAAAACCGGCCAGCAGCAAAAGCAGCGCTTCCGCCTGCGCGCGTGGGTGGGCGGCGTGTTCGCCTTGCTGTGCTTTGGCGTGCTGGTGGGCCGGTTCTGGTATTTGCAGGTGGATCGCTACGAAGGCCTGTCCGAACGCGCCGATCGCAACCGCATCGCCGTGGTGCCGATTCCGCCCAGGCGCGGCGAGATCCTGGACCGTAACGGTGAAGTGCTGGCGCGCAACTACCGCACCTACACGTTGGAAGTCGTGCCCGCTCACGCCGGCAACATGAACGAATTGTTCGAACGACTGACCGAAGTGGTCTACATCAGCCCGACGGACCAGCGCCGCTTCAAGCGCCGCGCCGCCGAATCCAGCCGCTACGCCAGCCTGCAACTGCGCAACAACCTGAACGAAACCGAAGCCGCCTGGTTCGCCGCGCACGCCTTCCAGTTTCCGGGCGTGGAGTTGCGCGCGCGCTGGGTGCGCGAATATCCGCAAGGCGTGTCGGCCGCCCACGTGGTGGGCTACATCGGCCGCATTGCCGAAGGCGACAACGAAGAGCTGGAACGCGCCGGGCAACTGGGCAACTACCGCGGCACCGACGTCATCGGCAAGAAAGGCATCGAGAAAACCTGGGAAGAGCAGCTGCACGGCCGCACCGGGCTTGAAGAAGTGGAAGTCACGGCGGGCGGCCGGCCGATGCGCACGCTGCGGCGCATCGACCCGGTGCCCGGGTCCGACATCATGCTGTCCATTGACCTGGGCCTGCAGAAGGTGGCCGAGGAAGCGTTTGAAGGACAGCGCGGCGCGCTGGTGGCCATCGACCCCGACACGGGCGAAGTGCTGGCCTTTGTGTCGCAGCCGTCGTTCGACCCGAACCTGTTCGTGGACGGCATCGACGTGGACAACTGGCGCATGCTGAACGAATCGCCCGACCACCCGCTGATCAACCGCCCGCTGTACGGCACTTACCCCATCGGGTCGACCTACAAGCCCTTCGTGGGCCTGGCCGCGCTGGAACTGGGCAAGCGCCGCGCCACGGATCGCATCTCGGACCCTGGTTACTTCGAATTCGGCGGACAGAAATTCCGCAACGCGGGCGGCGCGGCCTACGGCATGACCGACATGCACAAGGCCATCGTGGTGTCGTCCGACACGTATTTCTATTCGCTGGGCCCCGAGATCGGCGTGAACGCGCTGCACGACTTCACCAAGCAGTTCGGCTTTGGCCAGATCACCGGCATCGATCTGGAAGGCGAAAAGCGCGGCGTGCTGCCGTCCACCGACTGGAAGCGCGCGGCCTACAAAGACAAGGACCGTCAGCGCTGGTACGCGGGCGAAACCATTTCGGTTGCGGTGGGCCAGGGCTATAACGCGTTCACCTTGTTGCAACTGGCGCAAGGTACGTCCACGTTGGCCAACAACGGGTTGTTTCGTCGGCCGCACCTGGTGCACGCGGTGCGCGACCCGCGCAGCGGTGTGGCCAAACCCACCGAGTCCACGCCTGACTACCGTATTCCGCTCAAGCAGGCCAATGTGGATGTCATCAAGAATGCCATGGCGGACGTGGTGCGGGCGGGCACCGCACGCCGCGCGTTTGCCAATGCGCCGTACCAAGCGGCCGGCAAGACGGGCACCGCGCAGGTGTTCAGCCTGCGTGGCGGCCATTACCGCGCCAGCGCCATTGATGAACGCCTGCGCGACCACGCGCTGTTCATGGGATTCGCACCGCTGGAACACCCGCGCATCGCCCTGTCGCTGATCGTCGAGAACGCCGGCTGGGGCGCCAGCGTGGCCGCACCGGTCGCGCGCAAGGTGTTCGATTATTGGCTGGCCAAGGACCGCCAGGACAAGATCGTGCGCCCCGAGCGCGCCGACCCGCTGGCCTCGGTTGAAACCATTACTTCTGACGTGGTGCGCCAACAATGAAGCGCCTGGGCCTTATCCTGCTACGCGTCTTCACGGCGTTCGACTGGCCGCTGCTGGCCATCCTGATGATGTTCGCGGCGCTGGGCCTGACCGTCATGCATTCGGCCGTGGGCGGCACGGACTGGCGGTTCGCCGAGCAGTCGCGCAACTTTGTCATCGCGTTCTTCGCGATGTGGATCATGGCCTTGATTCCGCCCAAATGGCTGATGAAGCTGGCGTTGCCCTTCTACGTCGTGGGCGTGGTGCTGCTGTTGGGTGTGGAGTTCTTTGGTGAAACCAGCAAGGGTGCAACGCGCTGGCTGAACCTGGGCGTGACCCGCATCCAGCCGTCCGAGATGATGAAGATTGCCGTGCCGATGATGCTGGCCTGGTATTTCCAGCGCCACGAAGGCGCTGTGCGCATCCGTGACTTTCTGGCCGCTGCCGCGATGCTGGCCGCGCCGTTCGGGCTGATTGTGCTGCAACCCGACCTGGGCACCGCGCTGTTGGTGTTCGGCGCGGGTTTCTTCGTCATCTATTTTGCGGGGCTGTCGTTCAAGCTGCTGGTGCCCGTGATGCTGGCCGGCATCATTGCGATCGGCACGCTGGTGTATTACGAAGATCAGCTGTGCGAGCCGGATGTAAGCTGGGTGGTGCTGCACGATTATCAAAAGCACCGCGTGTGTACGCTGCTGAACCCCAGCTCGGACCCATTGGGCAAGGGCTTTCACACTATCCAGTCCATGATCGCGGTGGGCTCGGGCGGCGTGTATGGCAAGGGCTACATGAAGGGCACGCAGACCCACCTGGACTTCATCCCCGAGCGCACCACCGACTTCATCTTCGCCGTCTACGCCGAGGAATTCGGCTTGTACGGCGGCATTGCCATCCTGGTGCTGTACGGCCTGATGATGGCGCGCGGGCTGACGATCGCGTCGCGGGCCGCGTCACAGTTCGGGCGGCTGCTGGCCGGCGCCCTGACAATGATGCTGTTCATCTATGTGTTCGTGAACGTCGGAATGGTCACGGGCATCCTGCCCGTGGTGGGGGTGCCCTTGCCATTCATGAGTTACGGCGGGACGGCGTTGTTCACCATGGGCATCGCGTTCGGCATCATGATGAGCATCAGCCGGCATCGTTCGGTGAAGGCCTAAGGCCTGAGGCCTGAGGCCGGATCCGATATCGGAGCAAGGCGCGCTGCCCGGCCTGCGGCAACGCGCCTGTTCCGCTTAGCCGGGCAATGCGTCCGGCACGCCCAGCTCAACCGCCAGCGTCGTCAGCCCGTCCCAGATACGGCTGTCGAACTCGATTGAATCCGCATTGACGGCGCGGTTGCGCGCCTCGTACTCGCCCGGATACTGCACGCTTTCCACGCCGGGTTGCGGCTTGCAGGCGTGCAGGTAATCAATGAACGCGCCGACTTCCATCGACCGCCAGTCGGTATTGAAATCCACCTGGGGGTCCAGCAGTAGCGCGAACATATTGTTCGTCGCCACGCCAATGCGCGGGTGCTGCGGCTGGATCGTGCCGCCGCCGGACAGCACGCCCGCCAGCAACTCGGCCACGAGGCCCAGCGCATAACCCTTGTGTCCGCCGAACGGCAGCAGGGCGCCCGGCGGGTCGGCGAACAAGGCATTCGGGTCCGTCGTGGGGTTGCCCTCGGCATCGATCAAGCACCCGGGTGGGGCCTTTTCGCCCTTGGCCGCCAGCACGCGCGCGCGGTTCACGGCGATTGAACTGGTCGCCATGTCCACGATGAACGGCGGGCGGCCGCCGGGCAGCGGGCCGGCAAAGCACAGCGGGTTGGTCGTCAGGCACGCCTGCGCGCCGCCGAAGGGCGCCACGGTGGGCGAGCGGTTGATCACGTTGGTGAAGGCCAGCAGGACCAGGCCTTGTGCAGCCACCATTTCGCCGAAGTGGCCCATGCGGCCCAGGTGATGGCTATGGCGCAGCGTCACGATGCATTGCCCGTGTTCCTGCGTGCGTTCGATGGCCTTTTCGATGACGACCTTGCCCACGTACTGACCCAGGCCGTGATGGCCGTCGTAGGCCAGCATGGCGCCACGGTCATTGACCAGCTCGGGCCGGCCGTCGGCCCGCGCCAGTCCTTCGGACAGCACGCGGCGGTAGTTCGTCAGGATGGACAGGCCGTGGCTGGTGTAGCCGACGCGGTCGGACTCCACCAGGTGTTCGGCCACGTCGCGCGCGATATCTTCCGGCACGCCTTGCGCCATCAGCACGCGGCGGCCGTATTCATTGGCTTGGGCTAAAGAGAGTTTCATGATGCGCACTCCTTACAGCCAGCCAAGCCAGCGCCAGTAGGTCATGCCCATCAGCAGCATCAGCAGGTAGCCCACGATGGTGACGATGATGCCGACCTTGGCGAATTGCTTGGCGTTGAAGGTTTCCGTACCCAGGCACACCATGTTCTGCGGCGCGTTGATCGGCAGGATGAAGCCATAGCTGACGACAAAACCCAGCAGCATCGTCATGCCCAGCCGGCTGAAATCGCCCGGCAGCGTGGCCAGCACCGAAATCAGGATGGGCAGCATGGCCGACGTCAGCGCGGTGGCGCTGGCAAAACCCAGGTGGATGACGATCAGGAAGGCGGCCAGCACGGCGAAGATGGCGAGCGGACCCAGGTGATCCAGCCCGGTGTGCGCCACGACCTGGTTGCCCAGCCATTGGCCGGCTTGCGTCGTCAACAGGGCAGTGCCCAGGCTGATGCCCACGCCGAACACGATCACGGTGCCCCATGGGATACGCGATTGCACGTCCTTCCACGTCATCACGCCAAAGCGCGGCAGCATCAACAGAACCAAGCCGAAGTAGGTGGTCGACGTGGTGTCGAACTTGTGCAGCTTGCCTTCGGTTGACCAGAACAGCAGCAGCATGATCGACACGGCCATCAGGCGCTTTTGCGCGCCGGTCATCGGGCCCAGTTCAATCAGCGACTTTTCGACGGCTTCCTTGCCCCCGGCGATGCTGTCGCTTTCCGGCGGCAGCAACTTGAGCACCACCACGATCAGCACGGCCGACATGATCAGCGACCACGGTGCGCCCGCGATCAGCCAGTCCGACCACGCCACGCGTTCGCCCAACATCTTTTCCATGAAGCCGACCGTCAGCAGGTTTTGCGCGGCGGCGGTCTGGATGCCCACGTTCCAGATGCTGGTGGCCTGCGCCACGATGATCATGATGCCGGCGGCGATGTTGGAGCGCTTGTCCACGCCGAACGCGGCGATGACGCCCATCATGATCGGCACCACGGCGGCGCTGCGCGCGGTGGCGCTGGGCACCACCAGGCTCAGCACGATCGTCACGGCGATACATCCGATCAGGATTCGCCGCGTGCTGGTGCCCACCCGCGACAGCGTGACCAGCGCAATGCGCCGGTCCAGCCCGGTAAAGGTCATGGCGGCGGCAATGAACAAGGCGCCGGTCACCAGCGCCAGCGCCGAGTTGGCAAAGCCGGTCAGCGCCATGCTGATGGCGGCAGACGTGCCGTACAGCACGTTGGGGTCTTTGATTGTCGGAGCCGTGCCCAACAGGAAAGCCATCAGCGTCGTGATCATGATCGCGCTGGCTTCGTAAGACACGGCTTCGGTAATCCAGACCACCACGGCGAATGCCAGGATCGCCAGCATGCGGTGTCCCGCGACCGGCAGGTCGGCGGGCAGGGGCATCAACAATACCCCGATCATCACCACGAAACCGGCGATCAGTCCGATGGGAATTTTTGCTTTTTGGGGTGCCTGCGAGGCAGGGACGGCGGCTGGCGCGGTCATATCCATCTCCGGTTGAGGTCAAACCGTCGACACACTTCCCGCGAGCACGGGTTTATTCAATTCTATGTGTCGACGCTACAGGACGATCGTGACGGCATTGAGGAAAACCCGCATTGATATGGATCAAACCGATAAGGATTTCGGCTTGAGTAAACCCATCCGGCGCATTATGCTCGCGCGCCGTGTTGCGCCGCAAGCACGCCAGGGCGCACCGCGCCGGCAATCATCCCAGCGCCAGGCGCAGTTGTTCGTCCAGATGCAGCGTGGGCGCCACCCGCCAGCCGCTTTGGGCATAGCGCAGCCAGCGTCCCAGCACCAGATGCGTCAGCAGGCTGGCGTGCGCGGCCACATTGGCGTCGGGGGGCAGCCCGCCATCGGTGATCGCAATGCGCAGCGACTGCTTCAGCGACGTTTCGATGCGGTCATTGATGTGGTTGATGCGCTCTTGCAGCCGGTTGTCTTCCGTGACCAGCGCATCGCCGGTCAGCACGCGTGTCATGCCCTTGTTGCGTTCGGAGAACGTCAGCAGCATGGCCACGGTCTTGTGCGCCTGGGGCACGCCGTAGGGCTCCACGGTGGCAATCTGGTTGACCAGCGTGAAGATGCTGGTCTCGATGAATTCGATCAGCCCTTCGAACATCTGCGCCTTGCTGGCGAAGTGCCGGTACAAGGCGGCCTCCGACACCTGCAGACGCGCGGCCAGCGCCGCCGTGGTGATGCGGGATGCGTGCGGCTGCTCCAGCATTTCGGCCAGGGTCTGCAGAATCTGGGTCTTGCGCTCGCCGGGTTTGCTCGCCATGGAAGGGACTGCTCTCGCGCAGGCTTGACGGTGAAGGGGGGGAGGGGAGGAGCGCGCCGCTATCCCCGCAGGGGACGCCGGCGTAACAACAAATCACTGACGGAGTTTACCCGCAAGTCGACATAGGGCGGACGATGCGAACGACCGCGCGAGAAGGGGGTGCCGGGGTGATACACGTGCACGGTACGCACGCCGACGCGGCGCGCGCCGCGCAGGTTGGCCAGGGTGTCTTCGACCAGTACGGCGCGGTGGGCGGGCACGCCTTCGCGGGCCAGCACATAGCGCAACAGCGCGGGCGACGGCTTGGGCCGGAATTCGCCATGCAGCCGCATATGTTCGATGGCCCACAGGCTGTCGAACTGCCGCAGGATGCCCAGGCGTTCCAGCACGGACCGCGCGTAGCGCAGCGGTGCGTTGGTCAGCAGTACCTTGCGGCCGGGCAACTGGCGCAACTTATAGGCCAGCGCCTTTTCGCCACGCACCAGCGGGTTGACGTCGAAGTCGTGGCTGCGGTGCAGGAAGTCGTGCGGGTTGACGCCGTGGTGGCGCACCATGCCGATCATCGTGGCGCCGTAACGCTGCCAATACTTGCGACGCAGGTCGTTGGCGGTGTCCACGTCCACGTTCAGCGCCTCGGCCACCGCCATGGTCATGCCCAGGTCGATCTTCGGGAAGATGGCGTGCGAGGTGTCGTGCAGCGTGTTGTCCAGGTCAAACAGCCACAGGCGTTCGGAAACGCCCGTGGCCATGCGGCGCGAGCGGCGCATGCGCACCGCCGGCCGTAACAGCAGACGTTGAGCTCGCATCAATGCGAGCTGATCATCGTGCCCACGCCTTGGTCGGTCAGGATTTCGAGCAGCAGGCAGTGCGGCACGCGGCCGTCGACGATGTGAACGGAGTTAACGCCGTTCTTGGCGGCATCCAGCGCCGACGAGATCTTGGGCAGCATGCCGCCCGAGATGGTGCCGTCGGCGAAGAGTTCGTCGATGGTCTGGGCCGACAGGCTGCGCAGCAGCTTGCCCGCCTTGTCCAGCACGCCCGGGGTGTTGGTCAGCATCAACAGCTTTTCAGCGCCCAGCACTTCGGCCATCTTGCCGGCGACGACGTCGGCGTTGATGTTGTAGGCGGTGCCGTCTTCGCCATAGCCGATGGGCGAGATCACGGGAATGAACTGGTCGTCTTGCAGGGCCTTGACCACGGCCGGTTCAACCAGCGTGATGTCGCCCACGAAGCCGATGTCGATGGGTTCGGCGGGGTTGTCCTTGTTGGCCATCAGTTTTTTCTGAGCCTGGATCAAGCCACCGTCCTTGCCGGTCAGGCCCACGGCCTTGCCGCCGACCTCGTTGATCATCATGACGATGTCTTGCTGGACCTGGCCGCCCAGCACCCATTCGACCACTTCCATGGTCTCGGCGTCGGTCACGCGCATGCCCTGGATGAAGGTGCCCTGCTTGCCGATGCGGCGCAGCGCGTCGTCGATCTGCGGACCGCCGCCGTGCACCACCACCGGGTTCAGACCCACCAGCTTGAGCAGCACGACATCGTGCGCGAAGCTGCGCTGCAAGCGCTCTTCCGTCATGGCGTTGCCGCCGTACTTGACCACGATGGTCTTGCCGTGGAATCGTCGGATATACGGCAGTGCTTCAGACAGCACAGCGGCTTTGACAGCGGGGGACGAAACGGCAGCAGGGTCGGGGGTGTCGGTCATGGCAGCTAAGTCGGCAAATAAGTATGAGTGGTTAGAAAAAATGCCTGCACAACATCGCGTTGGAAACGCGGTAGCGCAAGCATACGACGGATTGTAGTACCCACGCGTTTCATATGCCTAAAACCCATGTCCATATGCCCGACAAATAACCGGCATTCAGGTAAATTGGGGCGTTTTCGAGACGCGAGGCCTCCGCAAAAGGGGGCAAATCCGCACCGGTCGGGGCATCAGCCCCCATTTTCTTTCCATAAAAGAGGCAAGCCATGCGTTTGAACATCGTCCGCGCCGCCCTGGCGGCATCGGCCTTCCTGGTGGCGGCCAACGCTGCCCATGCAGAAAAAGTGGTGGTGGGCGCCACGCAGGTCCCGCACGCCGAGATCCTGGAAGTGGTGAAGCCGCAGCTGGCCAAGCAGGGCGTCGAGCTGGACATCAAGGTGTTCAGCGACTACGTGCAACCCAACCTGCAATTGGTAGACAAGCAGCTGGACGCCAATTTCTTCCAGCACAAACCGTATCTGGACACGTTCAACAAAGACCGCAAGGCCACGCTGGTGCCGGTCGCGCTGGTGCACGTCGAGCCCTTCGGCGGTTATTCCAAGAAAATCAAGAGCCTGGCCGACCTGAAGGACGGCGCCACCGTCGCCATCCCGAACGATCCGTCCAATGGCGGCCGTGCGCTGGTGCTGCTGCAAAAGCAGGGCATCATCAAGCTGAAGGACGCGTCCAACATCCTGGCCACGGCCGCCGACGTGGTGGACAACCCCAAGAAGCTGAAATTCCGCGAGCTCGAAGCCGCCATGCTGCCGCGTTCGCTGGACGACGTGGACCTGGCGCTGATCAACACCAACTACGCGTTGGAAGCCGGCCTGGTGCCCACGAAGGACGCGCTGTTCATCGAAGGCGCCGATTCGCCCTACGCCAACATTTTGGTCACGCGTTCCGACAATAAGGACGCACCCGGAATCAAGAAGCTGGTCGACGCGCTGCACTCGGCGGACGTGAAGAAATTCATTCAGGAAAAGTACAAGGGCGCCGTCATTCCGGCGTTCTAAGCCTGAGAGGCGGCTCCTGGTTGCGTTCCGGGTTCCAGCTTGCCCGCCGGGCGAATGGTTCCGGCTGGCCGGATATGAATGATCGCCAATGGATCACTGCCAATAAAAAACCGCCCTTGTGGGCGGTTTTTTATTGAAGCCGGGAGGTCGCAGAGCCGGGCAATCAGCCCGCCGCCAGCGCCTTTTCCACCGTGGCGTGGAATTCAGCCACGTCGTATTCACCCAGGTAGCGCTTGATGATGTGCCCCTGCTTGTCGATCAGGAAGGCAGTGGGCGTCAGCCGGATGTCGCCAAAGGCGCGCGCGATGTCGCCCTTGGTGTCCAGCGCCACGGGGAACGGCAGCTTGCGCTGGTCCGCGAAGTTCAAGACGAAATTTGGCGGGTCGTAGTTCATGGCGACCGCGATGGCCTCGTAGCCCTTGGCGGCGTATTCCTTATAGGCGGCGATGGTTTCCGGCATCTGCTTCACGCAGGTGACGCAGCTGGTCGCCCAGAACTTGACCAGCACGACTTTGCCGCGCAGGTCCTGCATCGAGAAGGTTTTGCCTTCCAGCGTGGTGAACGAGACGTCGGGGGCCGTTTGCGCGGGGCGCCAGACGAACCAGGCGCCGATACCGACCGCCACCAGGACGGCGAGGGCTACGATGGCTTTTTTCATTTGATGGGCATGGCTTCAACGCCATTGCTGCTACCGGCCGCGTTGTTGTCGCTGGGTGCTGCGCCGGCGCCGCTTTGAATAGGCGCTTTGGTTTCTGTGGAGGCGTCCCGGGTGCTGCTGTTGGACAGCCGGATGGCTTCTTCGCGGCTGATGGTCTCGAACAGTTTAACCACCTTGGCCACGCCGCCGACATCCGCCGTGGCGTTGGCGGCGTACTCGCCTTCGGCCTGGGTGACCTTGCCCATCAGGTAGACGACGCTGTGATCGGTGGTCAGGGCGATGGTGCCCGACGGCACGTACTTGGTGTTGATCAGCGCGGTCTTGACCTTGGACGTCAGCCACGTGTCGTTCGAACGCGTGCCGAACGAGGCGATGGGGCCGACGTTCAATTGGTTGATGACCTGTTTGACGTTCTCGACGCCCTGGGCGATGGTGGTCGCTTCGGCCTTGGCCTGCTCCGTGGGCACATCGCCCGTCAGCAGCAGGTGGCCGCCATAGGCCATGGCGTTGACGCGGGCGGTGTCGCCCAGCTTTTGCGAGATCTGGCTTTGCGCCTTGAAGGCCATGTTCTGGTCTTCAAGCTGGATACCGGAAGTGCGGCGGTCCGTGACCACGACCGCCGTGGTGGCGGCCGCGCCGCCTACGATCAGGGGGGCGCAGGCCGTCAGCGAAAGCGCCGCGGTGGACAGCGCCGCGGCGAGCATCAGGGGGCGAACTGCGGTTCTGACGTCAGAAATCATTCGGTGTCTCCAAGCAAAAGAGCGTCGATGCCGTCGCACAGCGCATGCAGCAGCAGAATATGGACTTCCTGGATCCGCATGGTGCGGTCGCTGGGAACACATAGATGGACGTCCATCGGCGTGATGAGTTCCCCCATGACGCCGCCGCCCTTGCCGGTCAGGGCCAGCACGTGCATCTCGCGCGAGCTGGCGGCTTCCATGGCGCGCACGACGTTGGGCGAATTGCCGCTGGTGGAAATCGCGACCAGCACGTCGCCGGCCTGACCGAACGCGTTGACCTGGCGTTCGTAGATCTCGTCAAAGCCGTAGTCGTTGCCGACGGCGGTGAGGATCGAGGTGTCGGTATTAAGCGCGATGCCGGCCAAGGGCAGGCGTTCGCGTTCGAAGCGGCCCACCAGTTCGGCGATGAAATGCTGCGCGTCGGCCGCCGAGCCGCCGTTGCCGCAAGCCAGAATCTTGCCATTGTTCGCCAGGGCGCCGAACAGCACGTCGACCGCCACTGCCAGCGGTTCCGCCAGGACGTTCATACTTTGTTCGCAAGCAGCCATGGCGTCGCGAAAGTGCGACGTCATACGAGAGGTCATATCCATGGGCGCGATTATCTCACGCGGCAGTCGCGCTGTTCTGTCCAGGCGTAACGACTGTGCGGCAGGGCGTTACCGCCCGGGTCGCGGCGGCGCCGCCTGCGTCTACGGAAGGGAGAAAGCGTCTTGCAGCCATTGCGGCCGGCCGGCGTCGAACACCACCGCGTCAAAGCGGGCGGGCGGCGTCACGCCCTGGAAGTGGCGCCGGGCAAGTTCGGGCAGCCAGTGCGCCGCCGCGCGCGCCAGCCGGGCTTGCTTGGCGGGGCCGATGCTGGCGGCGGCGCCGCCAAAACGGGACAGGGCACGCGCGCGCACTTCGATAAAGACCAGCGTGCCGCCGTCGCGCATCACCAGATCCAGCTCGCCGGCGCGCGTCCACAGGTTGCGCGCCAACAGCACCAGGCCACGCGCCTGTAGCCAGCGCAACGCCGTGTCTTCGTGCTGATCGCCCCTGCGCTGCATGGGCGAGCGGCGCTGCGGTGTGTTTGCGGGCATGCCGCCGTGCTGGTCGGCGCCCGGGTCGACACCTCGGTCAGCGCGCCGCTCGGCAGCCGGGCGCCGAGAGCCCGCCCGACGGCGGCGCCTGTCCGCGCGGTGTCGTGCAGCTAGCGCCAGATCGCAGGCCAGGCGCAGGGTGTCGTCCGTCATGCGGGCTCCTGGGATGGCGGGGTTGGCGGCTACACTGACATGGTTTCCCGTGTCAGTAGGCTGCAATGAATCAAAATGTCTCACCCCCGCCCACCGGCGACGCCTGGAGCCGCGTGGCGGATCGCGTTGCCGGGCAGCATTGGCCCGCTTCGACGCTGTACGTCGTGGCCACGCCGATCGGCAACCTGGGCGACTTGGGGCTGCGGGCGTGGCACGCCCTGCAACGCGCCGACGTGATCGCCGCTGAAGACACGCGCGCCAGCCGCACCTTGCTGGACGCCTGGGGCGTCAATACGCCGCTGATGGCCGCGCACCGCCACAACGAGGCCGCCGCCGCCCAAGCCATCTGCGAACGCCTGGCCCAAGGCCAGCGCGTGGCGTTGGTGTCGGATGCGGGCGCGCCCGCGGTCAGCGACCCCGGCGCCCGAGTAGTGCGTGCCGTGCGCGAAGCCGGCTTTGCCGTGATGCCGGTGCCCGGCCCCAGCGCGGTCATCGCCGCGCTGATGGGCAGCGGCGTCACCACCGATGAAAACCCCGCCTACGCCTTTGCGGGCTTCCCGCCGCCCAAGGCCGTGGCCCGCCAGCGATGGCTACGGTCCTGGTGCGCCTTGCCCGCGCCCGTGGTGATGTTCGAATCGCCGCATCGGCTGGCCGCCACGCTGGCGGATCTGCTGGAAGTCTGCGGGCCCGACCGCCAACTGACGGTGGCGCGCGAACTGACCAAGCGCTTTGAAGAAATCGCCACGCTGACGATGGGTGAAGCCGCCGCCTGGCTGGCTGCCGACGCGCATCGCGAGCAAGGCGAGTTCGTCTTGATCGCCCATGCCGAAGCGGCGCAGGAAATTGACGAGGACGCCGACCCGCGCACCGACGTGCTGCTGGACGCGCTGCTGGAATCGATGTCCGTGCGCGATGCCGCCAGGGTCGCCGCCAAGGTCACGGGCCAGGCGCGCGACGTGTTGTACAACCGGGCGCTGTCGCGCAAGAAATCGGCGGAGTAAAGCCATGGCGTATTCAACCATTGTGTCGAACAAGCCGGCCGACCCGCTTGAGCCGCTTGCGTACCGCGACATCGAGACCCCGCTGGGCGAACTGCGCCTGGTCGCCAGCCCCAAGGGCCTGCGTGGCGCCTGGTTCACCGACCAGGAATTACTGCCGTCTTCTGAAGGCTGGACGCACGCCGATGCCGACCCGATTCTGGAGCAGGCGCGGCGCGAGCTGGACGAATGGTTCGCGGGTAAGCGTCGTGGCTTCGACGTGGCGCTGGACCCCATCGGCACCACGTTCCAGCACAAGGTCTGGCACGCGCTGTGCGCGCTGGAGTTCGGCAAGCTTGCCAGCTATGGCGATCTGGCCCGGACCGTGGGGCGGCCCAAGGGCGCGCAGGCGGTCGGTGGCGCGGTGGGGCGAAATCCCATCATCATCATCATTCCGTGCCACCGGGTGATCGGCGCCGATACCTCATTGACGGGGTTTGGCGGCGGCCTGCCGCGCAAGCAGGCGCTGCTGGCGCACGAAGGCAACCGCTACGTCAGCCGCACCGCGCGGGCTCGGCGGATTTGCGACGGGCAGGCGGAGCTGCCCTGGTAGAGCGCGGCCGGGCTTACGGGTCTACTGCGTAGCGATGCTGGGCAGGATGCCGATGCGGTCCGACACCAGCGGCACGGCGTTCAAGGCGCTTTGGCGGTCGGGATAGGGGCCGATCCGCACGCGATACAGGTTGTTCGATTGTTCCACCTGCGCGGGCGGCGCGCCCGCCGAACTTAGCTGCGAATTGATGCGGGCCACCAGCGACTGCGCATTGCCGGGCTGGCTGAACGCGCCCACTTGCAGATACACGCTGCCAAGCCCGGCGGCCGGCCCCTGGCGTACCGGGGCTGAACCGGACGCGGGGCCGGGAATGGGCTCGGCCGTCAACGCGACCGGCTCGGCGGACACGGGGGCCTGGATCGGCAGCGAGCCGGTGGCCGACGCCGGTTCCGGTGCGGGCGCGGCGGGCGTCCCTTGCGAGGCCAGGCGGCGGATCTCTTCTTGCGGAATGCTCTCGACCACGACCTGACCGCTACCCGGCCCGATGATGCCCAGCTTGTAGGCCGCCACGTACGATAGATCCATGATGCGGTCGCTGTGGAACGGCCCGCGGTCGTTCACACGCACGATGATCGTTTTGCCGTTGACCAGGCTGGTGACGCGCGCATAGCTGGGAATCGGCAGCGTCGTGTGCGCGGCCGTCATGGCGTACATGTCGTAGGACTCGCCGATGGACGTGGAATTGCCATGGAACTTCTTGCCGTACCACGACGCAATGCCGCGTTGCTTGTACGGCTGGCCGCTGGTATCCGGCACGTAGCGCTGGCCGAATACCACGTAGGGCCGGTTCGCGCCGCTGGCATAGGGTTCGATACGCGGCACCGCATCCGGCACCTGGTCCAGGTTTGCCGGCGGATTGGCGTCCGGGCCGTCATCCTTGTAGTACCCGCCGCCCTTCTTGCGACCTCCGGTGGAAGAGCAGCCGGCCACGGCAATGGCCAGCAGCAACATCAGGACCAGGTGGAGCGGGCGGGACAGGGTCATGCGGATTCGGTGGGCAGTTGGTTTCGGTGGCGCACCAGCAAGGGGTCGTGGTCGGCAAAACGCAGCGCCAGCTGTTCGACCACATACACAGAGCGGTGCTGGCCGCCCGTGCAGCCGATCGCCACGGTCAGGTAGTTGCGGGTGTCTTGCGTGTAGAGCGGCAACCAGCGGTTCAAGAAGCCGGCGATGTCGTCGATCATCTGCCCCACCTGCTCGTACCCGGCCAGCCAGGTGGCAACGGGTTCGTCGCGGCCGGTCAAGGGGCGCAGGTTGCGATCGTAGTGGGGGTTGGGCAGGCAGCGCACGTCAAACACCAGGTCGGCGTCGCCGGGCACGCCGCGTTTGTAGGCGAAGGATTCGAACGTCAGCACCAGCGGTGCGCGGTCGGCCTGGATTAGGTCGCGGATCCAGGCACGCAATTGGCCGGGCGTCAGGTCCGAGGTATCGATGACGTGTTCTTGTTCGCGCAGCGGCGCCAGCAGTTCGCGTTCAAGCGCGATGCAGTCCGTCAGCGACGGCGGCGTGCCGCCGCGTTGCAGGCGGTCGGTCAACGGATGGCGGCGGCGCGATTCGGAATAGCGCTGCACCAGTGTCGAGGTGTTGGCGTCCAGGAAAACCACGCGCAGGCTGGTGCCCATGGCGCGCAGCGCGGTCACCACATCGGGCAGTTCGGCCAGTTCGCCGGGCGAGCGCACGTCGATAGCCACGGCCACGCGTTCCAGGCCTTCGTCGCGCGCATTGGCGATGAATTCCGTCAGGAACCGCACGGGCAGGTTATCGACGCAGGTGTAGCTGGCGTCTTCCAGCATGCGAAGCGCAACGGATTTGCCTGAACCTGAGATGCCGGTGACAAGGACGACTTTCAACATGGACATGATTGTGGCACGCTTTTTCCGGGACGATGCGGGCGGGATGGCATCTGATATGGCTGCAATTCGGGAATCTGGTTCTGTACCCTTTCTTGCCCGGTCGCGTAAGCTTGCGGGTCGGATACTGGTTCGATTCACTTACGACACCCCCGCCGTCATGCTTTCGGGGGATAGGAATTCGACGTAGATGTTAGCCCTCATTTCCATTCGTAGTGTTTCACTGCCGCGGTTCAGGGCGATTTTCCGCGTGCTCGCGGCCGCCGCTGTTGTCTTTACGACAAGCGTTGCACAGGCCCAGCCGGCAGCGCCGGACACGCTGCGCCCCGACACCATGGCGGCACGCGTTGCGGCCTGTACGGCCTGCCACGGCGCGCAGGGCCGGGCCGGCACCGATGGCTATTACCCCCGTCTGGCCGGCAAGCCTCAGGACTACCTCTATCATCAGCTGCTGAACTTTCGCGATGAGCGCCGCCAGTACCGGCCCATGTCGCATCTGCTGGTGGGCCTGCCCGACGACTATCTGCGCGAGATGGCCCAGTATTTCTCGCAGCAGCATGTGCCGTATCCGCCGCCCATCCGCGCGGACGTCTCCAGCGCCACGCTGGAAGCCGGCCGCGTGCTGGCCTTGCAGGGCGACGCGGCGCGCGGCTTGCCCGCCTGTGCGTCCTGTCATGGCGCCGCGCTGGGCGGCTTGATGCCCGCCATTCCCGGCTTGCTGGGTCTGCCGCGCGACTATATCGGTTCGCAGATCGGCAGCTGGAAGAATGGCCTGCGTCGCGCGGCTGCGCCCGATTGCATGGCCGACATCGCCCAAAAGCTGACCCCCACCGACATCGGCGCCCTGGCGGCGTGGCTGTCGTCGCAACCCGTTATCGAGCCCTATGTGCCCGACGCCGCGGCCTCGCTGACCTTGCCCGCGCAATGCGGCAGCCAGGCGCAACGCTGACCCTGGGGCCACCATGAAACTGTTCAAGAAAATCCTGACCTTCGTCTTCGTCGCGCTGATCGTCGCCGTGGGCTGCCTGTATTGGCTGGGTACGCGCGAGGACACCAGCACGGGACCCGCCGCCACCGCGGCCGACGCGGCCACGCTGGTCGACCGCGGCCGCTATCTGGCGCAAGTGGGCAACTGCATGGCCTGCCACACCAGCCGGGGCGGCAAGGCGTTGGCGGGCGGCACGCCCATACCGACGCCGTTCGGCACCGTCTACGGGCCCAACATCACGCCCGACGACAAGACGGGCATTGGCTCGTGGACGGCCGACGATTTCTGGCAGGCGCTGCACAACGGAAAGTCCAAGGACGGCACCTTGCTGTATCCCGCGTTTCCCTACACGGAATACACCCGCGTCAGCCGCGCCGACGCCGATGCCTTGTACGCCTACCTGCGTAGCGTGGCGCCGGTAGAACAACCGAATCGGCCGGCCGACATGGCGTTTCCGTACGACCAGCGCGAGCTTCTGGCTGCCTGGCGCGCGTTGTATTTCAAGCCCGGCGTGCAAGAGGCCGACCCGGGCCAGTCGGTGCAATGGAATCGCGGCCGCTATCTGGTTGAAGGGCTGGGTCACTGCGCGGCCTGCCATACCCCCCGCAATCGCCTGGGCGCCACCAAGACGTCCGAGGCCCTGACCGGTGGCGTGATCCCGGTGCTGGATTGGTACGCACCGCCGCTCACCAACGACATGCAGACCGGCATGGGCCGCTGGACGGCGGCCGATATCGCCGCGTTGCTCAAGACCGGCATCTCGGCGCATTCCAGCGCCAGCGGCCCGATGGCCGAAGTGGTGTTGGGCAGCACCCAGCACCTGACGGATGACGATGCGCTGGCTATCGGCGTGTACATCAAGTCCTTGCCGGCCACGCCGGCTTCTACGCCGCGTCAGCAATCGGCGGCGGCGCCGGCGGCCATGGAACTGGGCAGCAAGATCTACAGCCAGCAATGCGCGCAATGCCACCAGCCACAGGGGCAGGGCAGCGGCACGGCGTGGCCGGCATTGGCCGGCAATCCGACCGTGACGGCGCCCGTGCCCACCAACGTTATCCGCATGGTGCTCGATGGCGGGTACGCGCCCGCCACGGCAGCCAATCCCCGGCCGCACGGCATGCCGCCGTTCGGCCAGATCCTGAACGACAGTGATATCGCCATGCTGGTGTCCTACATCCGAAATAGCTGGGGCAATGAAGCGGGCGGCGTGACCGCGCTGGACGTCAAGCGCGCGCGCGCGGCGTCGACGCTGAACTGATGCCGATTGCTGCGGGTCTATCGTTTCTCGCTGGCCCGCGCGCAAGCCTGGCGGGCCAGTTCGCCCAGCACGCGGATGGCAACTTCGTGCGCGGCATCCCAGGGATGGCCGTAATTCAAGCGCAAAGCGCTGGCGAATTGGCTGCTGGCTGAAAAAATCGGGCCGGGCGCCACGCTGACGCCGCGCGCCAGCGCATCGCGATGCATGGCCAGTGCGTCCACCGCCGCCGGCAACTCTACCCACAAAAAGAAGCCGCCCTGCGGACGCGTCACGCGCGTGCCCGCGGGAAATTCATGCGCTATCGCATCGGCCATGCGGTCTTGCTGTGCCTGCAATGTTTGCCGCAAGCGGCGCAGATGGCGGTCGTATCCGCCTTGCTCAAGATACTCGGCAATAGCGCCTTGTGCGGGGCCCGACGCGGATAGCGTGGACGATAGTTTCAGCCGCTGCACCCGCCGCGAATAGCGGCCCGCCGATGCCCAGCCGATGCGGTAGCCAGGCGCCAGGCATTTCGAAAAAGACGAGCAATGCAGCACCAGCCCCTCGGTGTCGTAGGCCTTGGCCGGCACGGGCCGCGCAGCGCCGTAATAGAGCTCGCCGTAGACGTCGTCTTCGATCAATGGAATGCCGTGGCGCGCCAGCATTTCCACCAGCTGACGCTTCTTGTCGTCAGGCATCAGGCTGCCCAGCGGGTTCTGGAATTGCGTCATCAGCCAGCAGGCACGGGGCGCGTGCCGCTTGATGGCGGCCTCCATGGCGTCCAGGTCCACGCCCGTGCGCGGATGCGTCGGCACTTCCAACGCTTTCAGGCCCTGGCGCTCCAGGGCTTGCAAGGCGCCGTAGAACGTGGGGGCTTCGACCATGACGGTGTCGCCCACTTCCGTCACGGCTTGCAGGCAAAGGTTCAACGCTTCCAGCGCGCCATTGGTGACGACGATGTCACTGGCCGGCACGTTCATGCCGCCGATCAGGTAGCGTAGGGCGATCTGCCGCCGCAGCCCGGGATTGCCCGGGCTCAGGTCTTCGACGGTATCCAGCGGGTCCTGGCGTTTCAGGTGTGCGGCCATGGCTTGCGCCAATCGGGGCAGCGGAAACAGCAGGGGCGACGGAAAGGCAGACCCCAACGGCGTCACGTCGCGGTTGCGCACGGAACCGAGGATGTCGAAGATGCGCTCGCTGATGGCAAGCTCGGTGGATTCGCCGTCCGGGTTCGACGTGCCGGGTTCAGGCGGCAGGGATTCGGCGGGGGCATGCACGTAATAGCCTGAACGCGGCTGCGCGCGGATCAGGCCGCGCGCTTCAAGCAGGTAGTACGCCTGGAATACCGTGGACGGGCTGACCCCGCGCGCCGCGCATGCGTCGCGTACCGAGGGCAGCTTGTCGCCCACACGCATGACGCCGTCTCGGATCGATTTGGCGATCTCGTCGGCTAGGGTTTCGTACAGGCTCACGATGCCGCGAGACCGCGCGCGTTCATTTGCTGCTTTGCAGGATCGCCATGGCCTGGCGTTCCATGAATTCGCCCAGCGTATCAATGCCGCGCAACTTCAGTATGGTGTTGCGCACGGCGGCTTCGACCAGCACCGCCAGATTGCGGCCCGCGGCCACTTGCAGCATCACCTTGCGTACGGGCAGGCCCAGCATGTCTTGCGTGATGTCTTGCAGGGGCAGGCGTTCGAACTTGTCCTGCGCGGTGGCGCGCACCAGATGCACGATCAGCTTCAGGCGCATTTTGCGGCGTACCGAGGTCTCGCCGAAGATGGTGCGGATATCCAGCAGGCCAAGGCCGCGCACTTCCAGCAGGTTTTGCAGCAGCTGGGGGCAGTGGCCTTCGATCATGTTGGGCGCGGTGCGGGAAAACTCCACCGCGTCGTCGGCCACCAAACCGTGGCCGCGTGAAATCAGTTCAAGCGCCAACTCGCTTTTGCCCAGGCCCGACTCGCCGGTAATCAACACGCCCAGGCCCAGCACATCAAGAAACACGCCGTGCACGGTGGTGGTGGGCGCCAGCTTCTTGCCCAGGTAGATGCGCAGCAGGTCGATCAACTGCGCGGCGGCGACCGGCGTGGACAGCAGCGGCACCTGATGCTGGTCGCACTGGTCCACCAGGTCTTGCGGGGGCGTCAGCCCATCGGCCAGCAAAATGGCCGGCACGCCGCCGATCAGCAGCTCGTCCATGTGGTGCATGCGGCGCCGCAGGTCGAAGCGCGTGTAATACGCCAGTTCTTCCTGGCCGAACACCTGGATGCGCGACGGGTGGATCAGGTTAAGGTGGCCGACAAGATCGGCGGCCGCCATGCCGTCATCGGGAATGGCGCGGTCAGCGGCGCCTTGGCCCGAAATCCAGTTAAAGGGGATTTTGTCGGCGTTGTCGTCGACGAGTTCCTGCACCGTGAGCATGGCAGCGTTTCCGCGAGGATCAGAGTTGGCCGGTGGTGAGCATGCGGTGGACGATGGCCGGGTCGGGCTCGGTGGCCAGGGCCTCGCGCAATGCCTTGTTGGACATCAGCTGTGCAAGTTCGGCCAGGATGTCCAGGTGCTGTTGCGTAGCCGTTTCGGGCACCAGCAGGCACAGCAGCATCGACACCGGTTGCCCGTCGGGCGCGTCGAACGAGATCGGCTGGCTCAAGCGGATAAACGCCGCCAATGCCTGCTCAAGCCCCTTCACGCGGCCATGCGGAACGGCCACGCCCTGCCCAAGGGCAGTGGAGCCTAAACGTTCCCGGGCAAACAGGCTGTCGAACACGAGCGCGCGTGCCAAGCCATGGTTGTTTTCAAAGAGAAGGCCAGCTTGTTCGAACGCCCGTTTCTTGCTCGTTGCGAGCATATCGAGCACGACGTTGCCGGCGGGTAGGATGCGCGACAAATGATTCATCGGATCATTATATGGTTATATGACGCAGTGCAATAAATTGGCCTGGCGCCCCGCCCGGTGGACAGGCGGCGAACGGCGTGGCAAGAGCGACAGCATAGTCTGATCGCGGCGCGTTGTGGGCGTTCACACACAGCGTCCAGCCCGTGGACACGGCCAGGCATGGCAAAAACAGGGGGATTGGGGAATGCGCGAGAGGGGGTAGAGCGGGGAGTTTTGCCGATGCCCCGGCTGGACTGACGTCTAGCGGGACACCGGGACTTAGGCAGGATTTTTACAATCGCTGTTTAGCTTATCGCGCAGGGCGAGTGATCATGAAGCGCATTACTGCTGGGGTGGCGAGAGGCTCGCCGCTTGCCGCTTCACGGACTCCGCTGAGTGACTTCGTACCTTGTCCTTGTGCTTGATGACCTGACGGTCGACTTTGTCAGCAAGAAGGTCTATGGCTGCGTAGAGATTTTCATCGGTCGCTTCACAATGAATATCCTTACCGCTTAGACGCATGGTGATTTCGGCTCTGTGCCGCAGGGGCTCTACTGAGAGCATGACCTGGGTATCGATGACGTGATCGAAATGCCGCAGCACTCGCGCCAGTTTGTTCATGACATATTCCCGGATTGCCGGGGTGACGTCGAGGTGACGACCGCAGATGCTCAGGTTCATAGTGTGCTCTCCTTCTAAAAGAGAAAAATGGGTGCGCAAAATGCGCGGTGAGGTCGTTAGGCGTTCTCCTTGGATTGGTGGGTGCGTTTAGTACTAGTGTATAGACTCGGGCCGAGAAAACAAGCTGACCTAGCGCAAGAACATGGCATTTTTATGGCTGAACCCCTAGGGCGTATTTGCCTACGCCCGAGAGGCGTCTAGGGGTCTTCCCCAGGGTGCCCGTTACATGCGGAAGTGCTCGCCCAGGTACACGCGGCGCACGGCCGGATCGCCCACGATTTCGTCCGGGTGACCGTCGGTCAGCACCTTGCCTTCACTGATGATGTAGGCGCGATCGCAGATGCCCAGCGTCTCGCGCACGTTGTGGTCGGTGATCAGCACGCCGATGCCGCGGCCCTTCAAAAACCGCACGATGCGCTGGATTTCGATGACGGCGATGGGGTCCACGCCGGCAAAGGGTTCGTCCAACAGGATGAAGCGTGGGCTGGTGGCCAGCGCGCGCGCGATTTCCACGCGGCGGCGTTCGCCGCCCGACAGCGAAATGGCGGCATTGCTGCGAATGTGGCCGATCTGCAGCTCTTCAAGCAGCGATTCCATCTGCTCGTTGATCTTGGGCGTGGACAGCGCGCGGCCATCGGGACCCAGCTGCAATTCCAGCACGGCCCGAATGTTCTGCTCGACGGTCAGGCGGCGGAACACCGATGCGTCCTGCGGCAGGTACGACAGGCCCATGCGCGCGCGCTTGTGGATCGGCATCGCCGTGATGACGGCGCCGTCGATCTCGATGCGTCCCGCGTCGGCGGGCACCAGGCCCACGATCATGTAGAAGCTGGTGGTCTTGCCGGCGCCGTTCGGGCCCAGCAGGCCCACGACTTCGCCACTGACCACGGACAGGGACACATCCTGCACCACGGTCCGGCCGTTATAGGTCTTGCGCAAGCCGGTTGCGCGCAGGCTGCCCTGCTTGACCCCCGAGGGGGCGGAGGTCACGGGTGTGGGCACAGAAGGTTGGTTCATCGTGGCTGCGAGTGGTGTTGCATGGGGGACGCTTTAGCGTCCTTTCTTGGCGGCTTGCTGCTTGCGGCATTCGGCCACGGCGGCATCGGACTTGGCGCGAGGCTCGGCAACCGAACGCACGCGACCGCCGGCAGCGGCGGAGTTGGGGCCGCCCTGCGCTTCATAGGTGCCGGTTTTTTCGTTGTAGCGTACCCGTTCGCCGCGAATCGTGTCGAACGGTTTGCCACAGACGTAACGGACCACAACGGCCTGGCCGATCAGGTCGAACGTGCTTTTGGTGCCGTCGTATTCGGCTCGCAGGCCCTTGCCTTCGATCAACTCGAACGTCTCGGGGCGCTCTTGCCGAATGGTCACGACCTTGCCCTTGTTGGCGGTGGCCGTGCCGTACTGGCCGCCCTGTGCGTCTTCGTGCATTTCCAGCGTGTCGGACGTCAGCGTCATCAGGCCGCGCGTCATGTTGACGTTGCCAGTGAAAACGCTTTGTTTCTTTACGTCGTCATAGTGCAGCGTGTCCGACAGGATCAGGGTGCTGGGCTCTTCGGCCGGCTTGGCCGCGGGTTCCGCCGCGTGGGTGGGCGCGAACACCGAGGCCGTCAGCAGGACGGCGCCAAGCAGGCGAGTCGTCGGGGCAAAGAGAGTCCGAAGGTCGGTCATGGTTTCTTTTGGTCAGTGTTGTTGGCGGGTATCTCGGTGCGGCGCTGTTGCTTGCCTTCGGAACCGGCAATTTCAACATCCGTCGACGCGGACACCTGCAATTGGCGCGTCTTGTTGTTGTAGTGCATGCCCTTGCCGTTCATGCGCGAGCGGCCCTTGAGCACTTCCGCCGGCAGGTCGGTATACACGACGTCTTCGTCGGGCAGGATGATCAGCTGCTGGCTGCGTACGTCCAGCACGTCGTTGTTGGCGTCGGGTTGGCGATGCACGTGCGCATCGCCATTCATGACGATGCGCTTGCCGCCTTGTTCCATCACGGCGGTTTTCGAGACGCCCACCGTCACGGGGTTGGCCTCGCGTTGGCCCACCGCGCGGGGCGCGGTGATGTGATACGAATCGTCGTCGGGGAAATGCTCGGCGTATTCGCCTTCCAGCCGGTTGATCGGACGGCCCGTCGGGTCAGTGCGCAGCATGACGAAATCGCGCGACCACGCGTCCATTTCGTGGGTGATGCGGCGCGGCGGGTCGACCTGGATCGCCCGCTGCGCGTAATCGGCGGCCCACCACGAGCTGGTGACCAGCACCAGCAGCAGGAACAGCGCGATCAGGGAAGGAAAACGTTCTTTCATCAGTGTCGCCGCCAGGGCGTGTCGAAGTTCGTGGCCGTCATTGGATGGCGCCGGGGCCCAGCAGGCCGGGCGCCGCCAGGAACGCGCCCAGGCGTCCTTGGGAAGCCAACAGCAGGTCGCAGCATTCGCGCACCGCGCCGCTGCCGCCGGCCTGCGTGGAAACCCAATGGGCGGCCTGGCTGACATAGCCGGGTGCGTTGGGCACGCTGGCTGCGAAACCCGCGCGTTGCATGGCCGGCAGGTCGATGATGTCATCGCCCATGTAGCCGGTTTGATTCAGTTGGACACCCGAGCGCTGCGCAAGTTCTGCCAGCGCCGAACCCTTGTCGCGCACGCCCTGCATCACTTCCGAGATGCCCAATTCGGCGGCGCGGCGGGCCACGATGGGGCCAGAGCGGCCCGTCATCAGCGCCACCTTCAGGCCGCCTTCCATCAGCAGGCGCAGCCCGTGGCCGTCCAGGGCGTGAAAGCGCTTTTGCAGTTCGCCGCCTTCACCGTAATAGAGGCTGCCGTCGGTCAGCACGCCGTCCACGTCGAACACCATCAGGCGCACGGCGGCGGCGCGATCGCGCACGGTAGCGGGGATGCGGGCAAGAACCAGCGCTTCGGCCGGGTGAGTCACGGATGCAGGAAGAGTCATAGTCATACCACTTTAGCGGCCATCAGATCATGCATGTGCAAGGCGCCCAGCAGGGCGCCGTCTGCGTCCAACACCAGCATCTGGCTGAGCCGAAGCTCGTCCATCTGCTGCGCGGCCTCGACGGCCAGTGCGTCGGGGGGAATGCTGCGTGGCGATCGGGTCATGCCCGCCTCCACGGTCAAGCTTCGGATGTCGCCGTGCCGGGCAATCAGGCGGCGCAAGTCGCCGTCGGTGAAGATGCCCAGCGGGCGGTGTTGCGCGTCGGTCACGACCGTCATGCCCATGCCCTTGGCGGACATCACCTCAAGCGCTTGCGATACGGGGGTGCCGGCCAGCACGATGGGCAGGGCATCGCCGTGGCGCATCACGTCGCGCACCAAAGTCAGCAGGCGGCGGCCCAGGGCGCCACCGGGGTGGGACCGCGCGAAATCCTGCGGGCTGAAGCCGCGCGCTTCCAGGCAGGCAACCGCCAGCGCATCGCCCAGCGCCAGCGCGGCCGTGGTGCTGGCAGTGGGCGCCAGGTTCAGCGGGCAGGCTTCCTGCGCCACGCTGCCGTCCAGGTGCACGTCCGCCAATCGCGCCAGTTCGGATTGCGGGTTGCCGGTAATGGCCACCAGCTTGGCGCCCATGCGGCGCGCCACCGGCAGGATGGTCAGCAATTCCTGCCCGGCCCCTGAATAAGAGATGGCGATGACCACGTCGTCTTTCGTGATCATGCCCAGGTCGCCGTGCACGGCTTCGGCGGCGTGCACGAAGAAGGCGGGCGTGCCGGTCGAGGCGAAGGTCGCGGCGATCTTGCGGGCAATGTGCCCGGTCTTGCCGATGCCGGTGACCACAACGCGGCCACGGCAGGCCAGCAGCAGCGCGACAACCTGGGTGAACGAGTCGTCCAGCCGCGCGGACAGGTCCAGCAGGCCTTGGCTTTCGACTTGCAAGGTGCGGCGGGCGGATGCCAGCGCGGCATCGGACGAAGTGATGGGATGATCAGTCATGCGGGGATTTTAATATCAGTGGGCGGGTTTGCCCCCGCCAGGGCCGTATGGCATTCTGGCGGCTCTTTTCAACGGCTTTCAATTCTTCTTATCCAGGCCCGCTCCATGTCCAGCATTTCCAGCCCCGTCCTTGGCACGCCCCTGTCCCCCCTGGCCACCCGAGTCATGTTGCTCGGTTCGGGCGAATTGGGCAAAGAGGTCATCATTGCCCTGCAAAGGCTGGGCGTGGAGGTCATTGCGGTGGATCGGTACGCCGACGCGCCGGGCCATCAGGTGGCGCACCGTGCGCATGTGGTGTCCATGACCGACGCGGACGCCCTGAAAAAGATCATCCAGCAGGAACAGCCGCACGTTATTGTCCCCGAAATCGAGGCCATTGCCACCAGTTTGCTGGTCGAGCTGGAAGCGGCGGGCGTGGCCCGCGTGACGCCGACCGCGCGCGCCGCCCAGTTGACCATGAACCGCGAGGGCATTCGCCGCCTGGCGGCCGAGACGTTGGGCCTGCCCACTTCTCCCTACCGTTTTGTCGACACCGAAGAAGAATTGCGCGCCGCCATCGACGGCGGCATCGGCTACCCCTGCGTCATCAAACCGGTGATGTCCTCGTCCGGCAAGGGCCAATCCGTCATCAAAAGCGCGGATGACGTCGCCCAATCGTGGCGCTACGCCCAGGAAGGCGGCCGGGTGGGCGGCGGCCGGGCGATTGTTGAAGGATTCATCCGCTTCGACTACGAAATCACGCTGCTGACGGTGCGTGCGCGTGGCGCCGACGGCAAGGTCGAAACCCGTTACTGCGAGCCCATCGGCCACAAGCAGGTTGACGGTGACTACGTTGAAAGCTGGCAGCCGCATCCCATGTCGCCCGCCGCGCTGGAACGCGCCCGCGAAATCGCGCTGGCCGTCACCTCGGACCTGGGCGGGCTGGGCATCTTCGGGGTCGAGCTGTTCGTGGCGGGGGACCAGGTCTGGTTTTCGGAAGTCAGCCCGCGTCCGCACGACACGGGCATGGTCACCATGATTACCCAAACCCAGAACGAATTTGAATTGCACGCCCGCGCCTTGCTGGGCCTGCCGGTGGACACCAGCCTGCGCCAGCCCGGCGCCAGCAGCGTGATCTATGGCGGCGTGGACGCCGCCGCCGTGTCCTTCCATAACGTGGCCGACGCGCTGGCCGAACCCGGCACCGACATCCGGCTGTTCGGCAAGCCCGAATCCTTCGTCAAGCGCCGCATGGGCGTGGGCCTGGCCGTGGCCGACGACGTGGCCGCCGCGCGCGCCAAGGCCAAGCGCGTTTGCGCCGCGGTCACCGTCAAGGCGGGCTGAGGCACGGGCATGTCCGCCCGGGTCCATTGGGCCCCCCGGCTCTATTAAATAGCCGCCCGTATTTTCCCTGTCCTCGCAGCCACCGCGCCCTCCGGGCCGGTGGCTGTTGTCGTTGCCTGTCATCCCCACCCGTGAACGTCGCTTTCCCGCCGTCGTTTTCCTGCCACGATGCGTCGCTTGCGTCTTTGCCCCTGCCGATATTGTGGTTTGCGCAATCGCACAGTTTGTTCGATAATTTCAGGAATTTCTGAAAACGGTGTAACTAGATTCATCCAAAACACCGTGTACTTGTCCTACGGCGCAATAAACACATGGTTCTTACCCCTCAAAACGAACGTTTCGTCTTGCACTTTGGCGAAATGGGCAGCCGCTGGGGTGTGAATCGCACCGTTGGCCAGATCTACGCGCTGCTGTTCCTGCACCCCGACCCCCTGAACGCCGACGAGATTGCCGAGACACTGGGTTTTTCGCGCTCGAATGTCAGCCTGGGTCTGAAGGAATTGCAGTCGTGGCGCCTGGTCAAGCTGGTCCACCAAGTGGGCGACCGGCGCGATTACTTCGAAACGCCCAAAGACGTGTGGGAAATCTTCCGCATTCTGATGGAAGAAAAGCGCAAACGCGAAATCAACCCCACGATGACCCTGCTGCGCGACACCTTGCTGGAGACCCCGTCAGGCCCCAACGACGCCTACGCGCAACAACGCATGACCGAAATGCTGGAACTCATCGAGCTGTCGTCCGGATGGTTCGATGAGGTTCAACGCCTGCCCCCGGAGACCGTGCAAAAGCTCATGCGACTGGGTTCGCAAGTGCAGAAAGTGCTGGGCTTCGCCGGCAAATTGCGGGGCAAGGACTGAGTTTCCATGCGCCCCGATTTTTCAGGAAATTGCTATGACGTTGTATTCATCGCCCGTAACATGGCGCCAGAGTCGGCCGGGGAACCACGCCGGTTGCCACGGTGTCTTGACTGCTTGGGAGCGCCCCAATGATTGATCTAGACGTCGTCAACCTGTCGCGATTCCAGTTTGCCGCGACCGCGCTTTACCATTTCCTGTTCGTTCCCCTCACGCTTGGCCTGTCGTTCATGCTGGCCATCATGGAAAGCGTGTACGTCATGACCGGCCGCCCCATCTGGAAACGGATGACGATGTTCTGGGGCACGCTGTTCGGCATCAACTTTGCATTGGGTGTAGCCACCGGCGTGGTGATGGAGTTCCAGTTCGGCATGAACTGGTCCTACTACAGCCACTACGTGGGCGATATCTTCGGCGCGCCGCTTGCGCTGGAAGGGCTGATGGCCTTCTTCCTGGAAGCCACCTTCGTCGGCCTGTTCTTCTTCGGCTGGAACCGCATGTCCAAGGTCAGCCACCTGGTTGTGACCTGGCTGGTGGCGTTCGGCACAAACTTCTCGGCGCTGTGGATTTTGATTGCCAACGGCTGGATGCAGAATCCGGTGGGCGCCATTTTCAACCCCGACACCATGCGCATGGAGATGACCGACTTCGCGGCGGTGATCTTCAACCCGGTGGCGCAGGCCAAGTTCGTGCACACGGTCAGCGCCGGCTACGTCGCGGGCGCCATGTTCGTGATGTCGATCAGCGCGTGGTACCTGCTTAAGGGCCGTCATACCGACCTGGCCAAGCGTTCGATGGCCGTGGCCGCCAGCTTCGGTCTGGCGGGCGCGCTCTCGGTGGTGGTGCTGGGTGACGAAAGCGGCTACCTGACCACCGAGCATCAGAAGATGAAGATCGCGGCCATGGAGTCCATGTGGCACACCGAGCCGGCGCCCGCATCCTTCAACCTGATCGCGATTCCCAACCAGGCCGAACGCAAGAACGACTTCGCCATCGAGATCCCGTACGTCATGGGCATCATCGGCACGCGTTCGCTGACCACGCCGCTGCTGGGTATCGACGACCTGATCCTGCGCGCCGAAAACCGCATCCGCGACGGCATGGTGGCGTATGACGCCTTGCAGAAGATCCGCGCCAACCCCAAGGATACGGACGCGCGCATGGTCTTTGACAAGACCTGGCCCGACTTGGGCTACGCCTTGCTGGTCAAGCGCTATCAGGAAGACATGACCAAGGTGACCGAGCCCGACATCAAGCAGGCCGCGATCGATACCGTGCCCAACGTGGCGCCGCTGTTCTGGGCGTTCCGCATCATGGTCGCGGTGGGCATGTACCTGATCCTGTTCTTCGGCGTGGCGTTCTGGCTGGCCTCGCGCGGCCGCCTGGACAGCCGCCGTGGCTTGCTGAAGGTGGCGCTGTGGAGCTTGCCGCTGCCCTGGGTCGCCATTGAAAGCGGTTGGTTCGTGGCCGAGTACGGCCGCCAGCCCTGGGTGATCGAAGGCGTGCTGCCCACGTATTACGCGGCATCCGGCCTGACGATTGCCGACCTGGCCATCAGCCTTGCCATCTTCCTGGTGCTGTACACCGTCTTGCTGATCATCGGCGTGAAGGTCATGTTGCACGCCATCAAGGCGGGTCCGAAATCCGATGGGCCGGTGGCAAGCGACGCCGCCGCCGATCCTGTGCGCGCCGCCGTGCGCGCCTAAGCGGAGACAAGCACATGGATACCCTGATTCCTTTTGATTACGGCACCTTGCGTGTCATCTGGTGGGTGCTGCTGGGCGCCTTGCTGATTGGTTTTGCCGTCATGGACGGCTTTGACCTGGGCGTGGCCGCCTTGCTGCCCGTGGTGGCCAAGACGGACGCCGAACGCCGCATCGTCATCAACGTTGTCGGCCCGGTCTGGGAAGGCAACCAGGTGTGGTTGATCACGGCGGGCGGCGCCATCTTTGCCGCCTGGCCGCTGTTATACGCAGCATCCTTCTCCGGCTTCTACCTGGCAATGATGCTGGTGCTGGTTGCGCTGATCCTGCGTCCTGTGGGCTTCAAGTACCGCAGCAAGATGGAAGGCACGCGCTGGCGCAACAGCTGGGATGGCGTGCTGTGCTTTTCGGGCGTGGTGGCCTCGCTGGTGTTCGGCGTGGCCATGGGCAACATCATCCTGGGCGTGCCGTTCACCTTTGACCCCGTGACGTTGCGGCCCATCTACGAAGGGCACTTCTATCAGCTGTTCGCGCCGTTCGCCTTGTTGGCCGGCGTGCTCAGCGTGGTGATGCTGGCGATGCACGGCGCGGTGCTGCTGGCCTGGCGCACGGACGATCCCGTGTCCTCGCGTGCCCGCAACTGGGGCCGGCTGGCCGGCCTGCTGACCGCGACGTTGTTCGTGGCGGGCGGCTTCTGGGTGGCCGGCGGCATTGGCGGCCACACCATCACCAGCGCGGTCAACATGGGTGGCCCGTCCGACCCCATGCTCAAGACCGTGGCGGTGCAGTCGGGCGCGTGGATGGCCAACTATGCGACGTGGCCGTTGATGTGGATCGCGCCCGCGCTGGGCGTGGGCGGCGCGCTGCTGGTGGTGCTGCTGCTGACGGCGCGCGCCAACATGCTGGCGTTCCTGGCGTCGGCGTTGTCGATCACGGGCGTCATCCTGACGGTGGGTTTTGCACTGTTCCCGTTCGTCATGCCGTCCTCGACCAAGCCGCAAGCCGGCCTGACCATCTGGGACGGTTCGTCCAGCCACCTGACGCTGTGGATCATGGTGATTGCCGTGGCTGTGTTCCTGCCGATCGTGACGCTGTACACCGCCTGGGTGTATCGCGTCATGCGCGGCAAGGTCACCCATGAATCCGTGGGCGGCACGCCCAATTCGTACTAAAAGGAGCCGCCTCATGTGGTATTTCTCATGGATACTCGGCCTGGGCCTGGCATGCGCTTTTGCCATCCTCAACGCCATGTGGTTCGAGCTGCGCGAAGGTCACTCGCACGACCCGCGCGTCAGCCGTAACGACGAGTGAGCGGCGGCGCCAGCAGCCTGGAGCACGACCCGTCGGCCAGTTTGCAAAAACCACCGCGCGAACAATCGCGGTGGTTGATGACGCTGGCCAACGCGGCCAGGCCCGGCTTGATGCTCGCAGGCGCCGCGCCGCTGGTCAGCGGCGCGTTGCTGGTGGTGCAGGCGTGGTTGTTGGCGCGTGTACTGGACGCCGCAATCGTTCAGCACGTGCCGCGCCAGCAACTGCTGACCAGCATCCTGGCCATTGCGGCGTTGATGCTGCTGCGCGCCACCATCACCTGGGCGGGCGAACGTGCCGGCGCGGATGCCGCCGAACGCATTAAGCGCCACGTGCGCCAGTCCTTGTTTTCCCGCATGGTGGCCAAGGGGCCTTACTGGACTCGTGGCAAGGCCTCGGGCGAATTGGCCAGCGCGGTCGTGGACCAGGTGGAAGCGCTGGACGGCTTCTTTGCCAAGTACCTGCCCGCCATGGCCGCCGCCGCGCTGTTGCCCGTGGCGTTTTCGGTGGTGCTGCTGCCGGTGGACGTGGTGGCCGGCCTGGTGCTGCTGATCACCGCGCCGCTGATTCCCTTGTTCATGGCGCTGGTGGGGTGGGGCGCGCAAGGCGCCAGCCGCCGGCACCTGCGTGCGTTTGCGCGCTTGTCGGGCTTTTTCGCGGATCGCTTGCGCGGTCTGTCCACGTTGAAGCTGTACGGCCGCGCCGACGCCGAGGCCGCCTCGGTTGTCGCCGCCAGCGATGCGCTGCGCCAGCGCACGATGTCGGTGTTGCGCATCGCGTTCCTGTCGTCTGCCGTGCTGGAATTCTTCGCCGCGCTGGGCGTGGCGGGCGTGGCGGTGTACATCGGTCTGACGTACCTGGGTTTCCTGGATGTGCGCTGGTCGCCGCTGACCTTGCAGGCGGGTTTGTTCTGCCTGCTGATGGCGCCGGAAGTCTACGCGCCGCTGCGCCAGTTCGCCGCGCACTATCACGACCGCGCCACGGCGCTGGCCGCCGTGACGCAGATCGCGGTGCTGTTCGACGGCTTGCCCACGGATGGCGCCGCCGAGCCGGCGCGGCCGCAATCGCAGACCCTGCCGCACGCCACTGTCCGATTCCACCCGTCCGGCGTCGCGCTGTCGGTGTCTGCGCTGACCGTTCTGGCCCCGGGCCGAACGCAACCGGTGCTAAATGATGCCTCGCTAACCCTCGCGCCCGGCGAACACGCCGCCTTGATGGGGCCCAGCGGCATCGGCAAGTCCACGCTGATCGAGGCCGTCGCCCGGCTGCGTCCCTGCCAGGGCAATATCCTCATCGACGGCCAGCCGCTGGAAGCATGGGACGAAGCCGCATTGCGCGGGCGGGTAGCGTTGATCGGCCAGACGCCGCAGCTATTGGCCGGGTCCATCGCCGACAACATCCGCCTGGGCCGCCCGGCCGCGTCCGATGAAGACGTGCACGAGGCCGCGCGCCGCGCGTGCGTGCTGGCGTTTACCGACACCTTGCCGCAGGGCTTGGATACGCGGCTGGGTAGCCGCGGCCATGGCTTGTCTGGCGGACAAGCCCAGCGCGTGGCGCTGGCGCGCTTGTTCCTGCGCGACCCGGGACTGGTCCTGCTGGACGAACCCACCGCGCATCTGGACGAAACGACGCAGGCGCGTGTGCTGGACGAGATCGTTGAATTTTCCAAAGACCGCACCTTGTTGCTGTCCACGCATTCGCCGGCCGTGGCCGCGCGCGTGGGCCAGGTGCTTCGGCTTGCGAACGGAAGATTGGAAGCTGCATGAAGAACCTGCTGTTACTGCTCCCTCTATACGCGCGCCGAAAAAGCGGGCTTTTACTCGCATTATTCTGTGCGCTGGCCACCGTCGCTGCCGGCGTCGGCTTGCTTGGCGTGTCGGGCTGGTTCCTGACGGGCGCGGCGTTGGCGGGGGCGGGCGGTGTGTTCAACTTGTTCGCGCCGTCCGCGCTGGTGCGTGGGCTGTCATTCCTGCGCATCGTGTCCCGCTACGCCGATCGCGTGGTGGGCCATTCCGCCACGCTGCGCCTGTTGGCCGACTTGCGCGCCATGGTGTTTGCCGCACTGATCCGTTTGACGCCACGGCAACTGGCCCGCTATCGCAGCGGCGACCTGGTCGCGCGCATGACGGGTGACGTCGACGCATTGGATACGGTGTTCCTGTTCGTGCTGGCGCCCTTGGCGACGGCCGTGTTGGCCGGCGCCGTCCTGACCGCCGTGTTGGGCATGTGGGTGCCGGCAGCGGCGTTGACGTTTGCGCTGGCCTTGCTGACCGCCTGCGTGCTGGTGCCGCTGTGGTTGCTGCGGGCCGCGAAAAAACCCGGCGCGGCCGCCCAGGAAAGCGCCGCCGGGTTGCGCGCGGCAACCTTGGACGCCGTGGAAGGTCACGCCGACATGGTCGCGCTGCATACGCAGGCGCAGACCGCCGAACATTTTCAGCACCTGTGTAAGGCCAGCGCGCAAGCTCGACGCAGCCAGGCGCGTGTCGCCGCACGCGGTCAGTGGTTCTTGCAGGTCGCCGCGGGTGTGTCGGTGCTGGCATTGCTGTGGTTCGGCCTGGGCACCCACGAAGCAGGCGGTATCGACGGCCCCGTACTGGTCGGGCTGCTGCTGGCGGTGATAGGCATTTTTGAGGTGGCCGGCCCCATCATGCGAGGGGCGTCGCGCATGGGCTCCGCCATGACTGCCGCCGCCCGCATCCGCGAAGTCACGCAGGCCCAACCCGACATGCAAGACCCCACCCACCCACGCGCCTTGCCCGAAAGCGGCGCGCTGGCGCTGGACGGGGTCACGTTCCGCTACCCGGCGCGGTCGGCTGACGACAGCCCGATCGTGCTGGACGGCATCCAGTTGCATGTCGAACCGGGCGAACGCGTGGCCATTCTGGGCGCCAGCGGCGCGGGCAAGTCCACGCTGCTGCACCTGATCCTGCGGCTGGAAGATCCGCAAGCCGGGCAGGTGCATTTCGGTGGCGTGGACGCCCGCGCGTGCACGCAACGTGATTGGCACCGCCGCATCGCCTTGCTGTCGCAAGATGCTCCCGTATTCCTGGGCACGCTGCGCACCAATCTGTTGATCGGCGATGCCGACGCCGACGACACGGCATTGTGGCGCGCGCTGGACGCCGCCCGCCTGGGCGACTTTGTTCGCGCGCTGCCGGAAGGGCTGGACACCTGGGCAGGTGAAACGGGGTCGCAGTTGTCGGCCGGGCAGGCGCGCCGCCGGTGTCTGGCGCGCGCCCTGTTGTCGCCGGCGGCCGTTATCGTGCTGGACGAGCCCACCGCCGGGCTGGACGCCGCTGCCGAGGCCAGCTTCTTCAATGACCTGGAACGCGCGGTAGCCGGCCGCTCGGTGGTGCTGGTGACGCACGCCGCGCTACCCCCCGGCGCCGTGCACCGCAGCCTGCAATTGTGCAATGGTCAATTACATGACTTGTCACCGCAGGCGGCAATCCTGGCTTAAGCGCGGTGGCAGGGTTATAGTTCGCCTTGCTTCAATTCTTCAGGCCCGCCTTTCATGCAGACCGACAACGCCGAGACCATCCGGCGCACCATCCGCAGCGTTCCGGACTGGCCCCAACCCGGTGTCATCTTCCGCGACATCACGCCCGTCCTGCAGGACCCGCGGGCGTTCCGGGTTTTGATCGATCTGTTCGTCTACCGCTACATGCGCCAACGCCTTGACCTGGTGGCCGGCATCGACGCGCGCGGTTTCATCGTGGGCAGCGTGCTGGCCTACGAGCTGAACCTGGGCTTTGTGCCCGTGCGCAAAAAGGGCAAGCTGCCTTTCCGCACCGTGGCCGAGGAATATTCGCTGGAATATGGCAATGCCGCCGTCGAGATGCACACGGATTCCGTGCGCACCGGCCAGCGCGTGCTGCTGGTCGACGACCTGATCGCCACGGGCGGCACCATGCTGGCGGCCATCAAGCTGTTGCAGCGCCTGGGCGCCAACGTGGTCGAGGCCGCCGCGATTATCGACCTGCCCGATCTGGGCGGCTCGACCAAAGTGGCCGAAACCGGCACGCCGCTATTCACCGTCTGTCAGTACGGCGCGGCCACGCCCTAAACCTAGGTCGCGCTTAGGAATCCGACAGCCTGGGCTGGATGAAATCCAGAAACGCCTTGGTCTTGGCGGGCAACATGCGCGAGGGCAGCAGCGCAAACAACGGCAGCGGCGTGAGGCTCCAATCGGGCAGCACCCGCACCAGCCCGGACTGCTTGATGGCGCGTTCCATCGCATCGAACACCAGCAGCGGCGTAATGCCCAGCCCCTGACTGGCCAGCCGCCCCAACATGCCCACGTTGTTGGCGGACAGCCTGCCCGACACCTGCACGCGTTCCACCTTGTCTCCCGAATGCAGCATCCAGAAGGATGATTCCTCGCGCATGGTCGGGCGCAGGCATTCGTGGTGGGTCAGGTCGCCCGGCACACGCGGTTCGCCATAGCGTGCCAGGTAATCCGGCGACGCGTAAAGCTGGTGCGCCATCAGTACGATCTTGCGCGAAATCAAGCTGGAATCGGGTTGCTGCCCAAAGCGCAGGATCAGGTCAAACGGATTGCTGATCGGGTCGATCGGACGCATGCTCAGATCGAAATCGCATTCGATGTCGGGATGCTGCTCGCGAAATTCGCTGATGACGGCCGGCAGGAAAAGCTGGGCCAGGCTGGTCGGCAGCGAGATACGCAGGCGCCCTTTGGGCTGCACCGCCATGTCCAGCAACTGGTCGTGCGCGATGCGCGCTTCTTCAACGATGTGCCGGCAGCGCTCGAAGTAAATGGCGCCGGCTTCGGTCAGGTCGATCTTGCGCGTGCTGCGGTTCAGCAGCCGCATGCCAACGCTGCGTTCCAGTTCACTGACGCGGCGCGACAGCGTGGACGTTGGAATATTCAAGGCTTCGGCGGCGTGGCTGAAGTTCTTGCGCTTGGCGACTTCGACAAAAAGCGCGATGTCGTTAAGCTGGATATCCATGGGGTCCTCGACTCTCTAAATTCCATTTCTGGCAGGTTTGTATGATAAATGGATTTATTGTCCCGCCAGCTGAAATGTCTATTTCCTTGCGCTGAAGGTCCGCTTCCTTCTTGGCGCTTCCCGATTTCGGCGCGTTGGCTTGCGGGAAGCTGAATGCCCGCAAGGCTTGCGGCGCCTTGGCGCCGCTGTCACGCTCAAGACACCCCGCCCAATTCCGCAACCGTGGCACAGCGGCAGCCGGATACATTCTGCGATTGTCCCATCCGTGCAAATATGTTCCCCAAATTAAGGGTTTTTACTAGGCGTGATTTTCCAGATACTTCGTCCCAGCAATCAAACAGTCACATCGCGGCCGCCATTCTGGCGCCGCACGCTGTGCAAGGTTTAGGATGGAGTCATCACAATGAAAGCCCTAGCAACCGCACTCATGGTTACCGCAACCCTGGTTGGCATGTCCGCCGCCCACGCCGATGGCAAGACGCGTGAACAGGTCCAACAAGAACTGCAAGCCGCCAAGGCCGCCGGTCAGGTCACGTTTGGTGAACTGGACTACCCGCCCGCCACCGTGCAGCAAACTGGTCTGACGCGCGATCAGGTTCAGCAAGAACTGCAAAGCGCCAAGGCCGCCGGCCAGGTCACCACCGCTGAACTGGACTACCCGCCTCGCGCCGCCGTGTCGCAATCCGGTGGCAAGACGCGCGAACAGGTGCGCCAGGAACTGGCCGAAGCCAAGGCGCGCGGCGAATACACCTTTGGCGAATTGGACTACCCGCCCAAGGGCAAGTAAGCCCGCCTATTGTTTTATTGCACTGCCCGCTGGTCACGAAGAACCCCTTGAGACGCCAAGGGGTTTTTTATTTGCCGGCCATTTTTGTCGGCATGTGTGAAGCCCCGCACACTGTGGCGTTTTTGCCGCACAACTGGTCGAGGCGCACAACAAGTGCTGTCGGAAAATTCTGCCACATCGAAGTCGTCCGCGCCGCGCGCGACGCAATGGCGAGCAAACATTCGCATTTATTTTCAAGGCCTTAAGCGTGGCGCGATGTCGCCAAGCCAGGCTTGCGCGGCGGGATTATCCCAACCATGGAAAGTAGTTCGTCGAAATCCGTGTTACTTCGCGTTGCAGCACGCCGGACACTAGCGTCAGTGCAGACGCCGCATGCGGATCGCAGCGGCACGCAGCAGGCCCGCCGCTTGGGCGCGGCCGCTGCGCATGCCTTTTCATCTCGCCATTTTGGGGTAACTGTTATGAAGAAGACGCTATTGGCCGTCGCGTTGCTGGCAGGCTTTGCCAGCGCCGCGCAAGCCGCCGACTCCGTGACGCTGTACGGCTTGATCGACGCCGGTATCGGCTACGAACAAGTGAAGTTCAACGGTGTGAAGCAAAGCCGTATTGGCGGCGTGCAGGGCGTGAGCAGCGGCTCGCGCTTCGGCCTGCGCGGCACGGAAGACCTGGGCGACGGCCTGCGCGCCGTGTTCACCCTGGAAGGCGGCTTTGGCCCGATGAACGGCAAGTCGGCCCAGAACGGCCGCCTGTTCGGTCGTCAAGCCACGGTTGGGCTGGACAGCGATTCCTGGGGCCGTCTGGAATTCGGTCGTCAAACGAACCTGGCGTCCAAGTACTTCGGCTCCATCGACCCGTTCTCGATCAGCTACAACACCGCCAACATGGGTACGACGTTCGGCAGCGCCAATACGATGCGCCTGGACAACATGGTGCTGTATCAAACGCCCAGCCTGGGCGGCTTCAAGGCCGGCGTGGGCTATTCGTTCAGCGCGGATGACACCGTCAGCGACACCACGCAGACCGGCTTTGCCACCGGCAACAACAACCGCGTGCTGACCGTAGGCGCGCAGTACGTGAACGGCCCGTTGAACCTGGCCGCCGCGTATGACCGCTTCGACCCGACCAACGATCGCGTTGGCGGCAAGAGCGCCGCGCGCATTCAGGAATACATCGTCGGCGGTTCGTACGACTTTGAAGTGGTGAAGCTGGCTGCCGCATTCGGCCAGACGCGCGACGGCTGGTTCGTTGGCCAGAACATGGGCACCACGCCGGAAGGCATGAACAACCTGGGTTCGTTCAAGCTGGCCGACGGCTTTCGCGCCAATTCGTACATGATCGGCGCCACCGTTCCGTTGGGCCGTCACGCCGTCTTCGGTTCGTGGCAGCGCGCCACCCCCGGCAACGACAAACTGACGGGCGATGACGCCACGTTCAACGTGTACAGCCTGGGCTATACCTACGACTTCACCAAGCGCACCAACCTGTACGCGTACGCGTCCTACGGCGACAACTACGCGTTCCAGCACGACGCACGCGACACCGCCGTCGCCGTGGGCTTGCGCCACCGCTTCTAATCGGCGGGACGTCTGGCTGAACCCTGCTGAATGCGCGGCTTATCTCCGTAGGCCGCCGAGTGACAGCGAGCCCCCCTTGGGTTCGGCCGGGCGTCTTTGACGGACAGAAGGGAAGGGCCTCCAGATGGAGGCCCTCTCGCATTGGGGCGGCGCGTGGTGTGGTGGCGCGTCGTCTACAGGAACAGCTTGTAGGCCGGGTTCTCGGTTTCGTTCCAGTGCGGGTAGCCCAGTTCGGCCACAAACGCGCGAAACTGTTTCTTGTCGGCGGGCGGCACCTGGATGCCGATCAGGATGCGGCCATAGTCGGCGCCCTGGTTGCGATAGTGGAACAGGCTGATGTTCCAGTCCGGATTCATCGCGTTCAAAAAACGCATCAGCGCGCCCGGGCGTTCCGGGAATTCAAAGCGGTACAGCAGTTCGTTGCGCGCCAGCGCCGACCGGCCGCCCACCATGTGGCGCAAGTGCGTTTTGGCCATTTCGTCGTGCGTCAGGTCCAGCGTGTCAAAGCCGTGGCGGCGGAAATTGGCGGCAATCTTGTCAGGCTCGGCGGCCGAGGACACCTGGATGCCCACGAACACATGCGCGCGGTCCGCGTCGGATATCCGATAGTTGAATTCGGTCACGCTGCGTTCGCCCACCAGTTCGCAGAAGCGGCGGAAGCTGCCGCGTTGTTCTGGCATGGTCACGGCAAAGACGGCTTCGCGCATTTCACCGACTTCGGCGCGCTCGGCCACGAAGCGCAGGCGGTCGAAGTTCATGTTGGCGCCGCAGGCGATCGCCACCAGCGTCTTGCCCTTCAGGTTGTGTTCGGCGGCGTATTGCTTGGCGCCGGCCACGGCCATGGCGCCCGCCGGTTCCAGCACGCTGCGCGTGTCCTGGAACACGTCCTTGATCGCGGCGCAGATCGAATCTGTGTTGACCACGACAAAGTCGTCCACGTACTGGCGCGTAAGCTTGAAGGTTTCGGCGCCCACCATCTTGACGGCGGTGCCGTCCGAGAACAGCCCGACGTCATTGAGCTGCACGCGGCGGCCGGCGCGCACGCTGCGCAGCATGGCGTCGGAGTCTTCCGTCTGCACGCCGATAATCTTGATCTCGGGGCGCAACTGCTTGATATAGGCAGCCACGCCGGAAATCAGGCCGCCGCCGCCGATCGCCACGAAGATGGCGTGGATGGGGCCCGGGTGCTGGCGCAAGATCTCCATGCCCACCGTGCCCTGACCCGCGATCACGTCGGGGTCGTCAAAGGGGTGGACGAAGGTCAGCTTTTCTTTCTTCTCAAGGGTTTGCGCGTGCGCGAAGGCGTCGGTGAAGCTCTCGCCGGCCAGCACCACTTCGCCACCCAGGCGGCGCACCGCGTCCACCTTTACCTGGGGGCTGGTCGTGGGCATGACGATGACGGCGCGGCAGCCCAGCCGGCTGGCGGCCAGCGCCACGCCCTGGGCATGGTTGCCGGCCGAGGCGGCAATCACGCCCCGGTTCAATGCAGCCGGCGGCAGGTTCGCCATCTTGTTATAGGCGCCGCGCAGCTTGAAGCTGAACACTGCCTGGGTGTCTTCACGCTTGAGCAGCACCGTGTTCGACATGCGCGCGGACAGCTGGGGCGCGGCCTCCAGCGGCGATTCCACCGCCACGTCGTAAACCTTCGAAGTCAGGATGCGTTTCAGATAATCAGTGGACATGGGGCCGCGCAAAGAAGCAAAAGTGAGGATTGGGCGAGATTATTGCAGGGAAAGCCGCGTCGCCCGTCAGGTTTCTGGTTGCGATGCCGCGACGTGGACACGCGGGCCGGTTCGATTCCTGATCGTCATTTCACTGCGCGCGGCTACACTCGCTCCTCATGGAAGAAAGCCTCTTATCCGCTGTTCACTGGTTGCTGGGAATGTTGGCGCTGCCCTCGGTGGGCCTGTCCGCCATCTTCACGGTGTCGCTGATATCCGCCACCTTGCTGCCGCTGGGCTCCGAGCCGGCGGTGTTCGGCTTCATCAAGCTGGCGCCCGATATGTTCTGGCCCGCCATCCTGGTGGCCACCGCCGGCAACACCGTGGGCGGGGCAATCAGCTACTGGATGGGCGTAGGCGCTGAAAAAGCCGTGCAACGGTGGAAGGAAAAGCACCCGCATCCGCATCCGGACGCCACCGAAGGCGGGCGCATGCGCGGCCGCTGGAACGAACGCGCGCATGACTGGCTGCACCGCATGGGCCCGCCCGCGCTGCTCTTGTCCTGGCTGCCCGCCGTGGGCGATCCGCTTTGCGCCGTGGCCGGCTGGCTGCGTTTGTCGTTCTGGCCGTGCGTGGTCTATATGGCTATCGGCAAATTCCTGCGCTACCTGGCCATGACGGCCAGCCTGCTGTGGTTCTTCCCGGGCCAGATCTAAGCACCAACTTTCGTTTAATCGGGGACGGTACATGCCGTTTTCCCCGCGCCATGGGCCGGCTTCCTAGGGGTATTAGGGGTCAAGTCCGGCCAATGGCATAAAATAATTTTTTATGGGCCCCTCTTGCCGCCATGAACGCCCCACTCGCTAGCCACATCTTGAACGGGGCGATGCCGCCCGCCGCTCCCGCGCGATTGCGCGAAATCCCCTACAACTACACGTCGTTTTCCGACCGCGAGATTGTGGGCCGGCTGTTGGGCGATGACGCCTGGAGCCTGCTGTCCGACCTGCGCGGCGAACGCCGTACCGGCCGCTCCGCGCGGATGCTGTACGAAGTGCTGGGCGATATCTGGGTGGTGCGGCGCAACCCGTACCTGCAAGACGACCTGCTGGACAACCCCAAGCGCCGCAAGCAGCTGATCGACGCCCTGCATCATCGCCTGAGCGAAATCGATCGCCGCCGCGAGCCGGGTTCGCCCACCGAAGAAGGCCACGACCCGCATCGCGACGAGAAGGTTGTTGGCCTGCTGGCCCGCGCCCGTTCCGCGATTGCCGCCTTCGAAGGGGAATTCGACCAGACCACCATGATGCGCAAGCAGGCGCAGAAGGTGCTGGGCCGCATCACCGCGCGCGACAACATCAAGTTCGACGGCCTGTCACGCGTATCCCACGTGACGGACGCCACCGACTGGCGCGTGGAATACCCGTTCGTGGTGCTGACCCCCGATTCCGAAGACGAAATCGCCGCGCTGGTCACCGCCTGTATTGAACTGGGCCTGACCATCGTGCCGCGCGGCGGCGGCACCGGCTACACCGGCGGCGCCATCCCGCTGACCTGGAAGTCGGCCGTCATCAACACCGAAAAATTCGACAAGCTGGGCAAGGTCGAGTCCTGTATCTTGCCCGGCCTGACCGAGCCCGTGGCCGTCATCCATGCCGGCGCCGGCGTCGTCACCAAGCGCGTCTCCGAAGCGGCCGAGGCCGCCGGTTTCGTATTTGCCGTGGACCCGACTTCGGCCGAAGCGTCGTGCGTGGGCGGCAATATCGCCATGAACGCCGGCGGCAAGAAGGCCGTGCTGTGGGGCACCGCGCTGGACAACCTGGCCTGGTGGCGCATGGTGGACCCGGATGGCAACTGGCTGGAAGTCACCCGCCTGGAACACAACATGGGCAAGATCCATGACGTGGAAACGGCGCGCTTCGAACTCAAGTGGTTCGACGGCAAGGGCAAGCCCGGCGAGCGCCTGCTGAAAACCGAGTTGCTTGAAATCAAGGGTCGGGTGTTCCGCAAGGAAGGCCTGGGCAAGGACGTTACCGACAAGTTCCTGGCGGGCCTGCCCGGCATTCAGAAGGAAGGTTGCGACGGCCTGATCACGTCGGCGCGCTGGGTGCTGCACCGCATGCCGCGCCACACGCGCACGGTCTGTATGGAATTCTTCGGGCAGGCGCGCGACGCCATCCCGTCGATTGTCGAGGTCAAGGGCTATCTGGACGGCGAAGGCAAGGCGCGTGGCGCCATCCTGGCCGGCCTGGAACACCTGGACGAACGCTATCTGCGCGCGGTCGGCTACGCCACCAAGAGCAAGCGCGGCGTGCTGCCCAAGATGGTCCTGATCGGCGACATCGTCGGCGACGACGATGATGCCGTAGCGGCAGCCGCCAGCGAAGTCGTGCGCCTGGCCAACACGCGCCATGGCGAAGGCTTCGTGGCCGTCAGCCCCGAGGCGCGCAAGAAGTTCTGGCTGGACCGCTCGCGCACCGCCGCCATCGCGCGCCATACCAACGCCTTCAAGATCAACGAAGACGTGGTGATCCCGCTGCCCCGCATGGGCGAATACACGGATCACATCGAACGCATCAACATCGAACTGTCGACCAGCAACAAGCTCAAGCTGCTGGGCGCGCTGGATGCCTACCTGTGCACGCCGCTGCCGGTGGGCAAGGCCGACGACGCCGATATCGAAAGCACCCGCGCCGAAGTGCTGGCCGACCGCACGCGCCAGGCGCTTGAGCTGCTGGGCAGCGTGCGCCAGCGCTGGCAATGGCTGCTGGACAACCTGGACCTGCCGCTGGCGCAGGCGCTGCCCGAACTGCAAGCGCTGGGCCTGGGCGACGTCCAGGCCACGCTGACCGACCGCCTGGTCGCGCAGCCCACCGCGCGCGTCTTCGACGTGGTGCAGGACCGCACCATCCGCGTGTCCTGGAAGACCGAAGTGCTGGCGGGTTTGCAGCGCACGTTCTCGGGCGCGTCGTACAAGAAGATCGTCGACGAACTCGTCGCCATCCACGGCCGCGTATTGAAAAGCCGCGTGTTTGTCGCGCTGCACATGCACGCCGGGGACGGCAATGTGCACACCAACATCCCGGTCAACTCGGACGACTACGAAATGCTGCGCGAGGCCCATCAGGCCGTCGACCGCATCATGCAGATCGCCCGCGACCTGGACGGTGTGATCTCGGGCGAACACGGCATCGGCCTGACCAAGTACGAATTCCTGACGGAAGCCGAACTGGCGCCGTTCCAGGACTACAAGCGTCGCGTGGACCCCAACGGCCACTTCAACGCCGGCAAGCTGATGCCGGGCGCCGACCTGCGCCACGCCTGGACGCCCAGCTTCAACCTGATGGGCCACGAGTCGCTGATCATGCAGCAAAGCGACATCGGCGCCATTTCGGAATCCATCAAGGACTGCCTGCGTTGCGGCAAGTGCAAGCCGGTGTGCGCCACCCACGTGCCGCGCGCCAACCTGCTGTATTCGCCCCGCAACAAGATCCTGGCCACCTCCTTGCTGGTGGAAGCGTTCCTGTACGAAGAGCAGACCCGCCGCGGCGTCAGCCTGAAGCACTGGGAAGAATTCGAAGACGTTGCCGACCACTGCACGGTCTGCCACAAGTGCTACAACCCCTGTCCGGTCGATATCGACTTTGGCGACGTGTCGATGAACATGCGCGCCGTGCTGCGCCGCATGGGCCGCAAGTCGTTCAACCCGGGCACGGCCAGCGCCATGTTCTTCCTGAACGCCAAGGACCCGGCCACCATCAACGCGACGCGCAAGGCGATGGTGGGCGTGGGCTACAAGGTGCAGCGCGCGGCGCATGACCTGTTCTCCGGCCTGGTGAAAAAGCAGACGGCCAAGCCGCCGGCCACCGTCGGCAAGCCGCCGCTGCGCGAGCAGATCATTCACTTCGTGAACAAGAAGATGCCCGGCGGACTGCCCAAGCAGGCGGCGCGCAAGCTGCTGGACATCGAAGACGCGAACTACGTGCCGATCATTCGTGACCCCAAGGCCACGACCGCCGACACCGAAGCCGTGTTCTATTTCCCCGGTTGCGGTTCCGAACGCCTGTTCTCGCAGGTGGGCCTGGCCACGCAAGCCATGCTGTGGCACGCCGGTGTGCAGACGGTCTTGCCGCCGGGTTACCTGTGCTGCGGCTACCCCCAGCGCGGCAACGGCATGACCGACAAGGCCGAGCAGATCATCACCGACAACCGGGTGCTGTTCCACCGCGTTGCCAACACGCTGAACTACCTGGACATCAAGACCGTGGTGGTCAGCTGCGGCACCTGCTACGACCAGCTGTCGGGCTATGAATTCGACAAGATCTTCCCGGGTTGCCGCCTGATCGACATCCACGAATACCTGCTGGAAAAGGGCATCAAGCTGGAAGGCGCCAAGGGCGTGCGCTACATGTATCACGACCCTTGCCACACTCCGATGAAGCTGCAAGAGCCGATGAAGACGGTTCGCGCCCTGGTCGGCGACGAAGCCATCAAGAGCGACCGCTGCTGCGGGGAATCGGGCACCTTGGCGGTCAGCCGGCCCGACATCTCGACGCAGGTGCGCTTTCGCAAGCAGGAAGAGCTGCTCAAGGGCGATGCCGCGCTGCGCGGCGACGGCTTTGCGGGCGACGTGAAGGTGCTGACGTCCTGCCCGTCGTGCTTGCAGGGCTTGTCGCGCTATGAAGGCGACGTCAAGATGGAAGCCGACTATATCGTCGTCGAAATGGCCCGCCACATCCTGGGCGAAGGCTGGATGGAAGACTACGTGAAACGCGCCAACGCCGGCGGTATCGAGCGCGTGCTGGTGTAAAGCGGCCCCCGCCTGACCCCATGAAAAAACCCGCGTTCAGCGATGAACGCGGGTTTTTTATCGCCTGGCCGAATGACGGATCACTCCAGCTTGATGTTGGCCTTCTTGATCACGTCGGCCCAGGCGCTGCGCTCTTGTTCGGCATAGGCCTTGAAGTCCTGCGCGGACATCGGCATCGGGATCACGCCCATGTCCAGCATCTTTTGCGACACGGCGGGGCTTTTCAGCGTGGCGTCCAAATCCCCCGACAGCTTCTTCACCACCGCTTCCGGCACGCCGGCCGGGCCCACCAGGCCTTGCCAGGCGTAGGCCGTGAAGTTGGCCACGCCTTGTTCGGCCATGGTCGGCGTGTCGGGCAAGACCGACACGCGTTCCGGCGTGGCGGCGGCCAGCACGCGCAGCTTGCCCGCCTTGACGTTGGGCAGGCCCGAGGCCAGGTCAATGAACATCACGTCCACCTGTCCGCCCAGCAGATCCTGGATGGCGGGCGCCGCGCCCTTGTAGGGCACGTGCAACAGGTTGGCGCCGGTGCGCTGCTTGAACAGCTCAAGCGCCAGATGGTGCGGCGAACCCGCGCCGGCCGACGCCGCGGTCAGCTTGCCGGGCTCTTTCTTGGCGGCATCCAGCACGTCTTGCACCGTCTTGTACGGCGAATTCACGTTCACGGCCAACAGCAGCGGAAACTTGGCAATGCCACCGATGTAGGTGAACTTGGCCGGATCGTAGGACAGCTTGGCGTACAGCGACGAGTTGAACGCCAGAGTGCCCGAGTCCGCCGTGCCCACCATGTAGCCGGTGGATTCTGCCTGCGCGATGGCGGTGGCGCCGATGATGGTGGCCGCGCCGGGGCGGTTTTCCACCACGATGGTCTGGCCCAACGATTTTTCCAGAGCGCTGGCGACGGTGCGCGCCACCACATCGGTGCCGCCGCCGGCCGGGTACGGCACGATCCAGCGGACGGGTTGCGTGGGCCACGATTGGGCGAATGCCGTGGCGGCGGCCAACGACAGGGCGGCCAGCGCCAATAGGCGCCGTGCGGAATGTTGCATGGGGTGTCTCCTCGTGCGGGATCAAAGTTTGAGCGCGACGCGGGCGGTCGTGTTCTGCGCCGTCGGTTCGCGTCGCTATTTTTTGCGCCGCTATTATGCTCGCGTTCGACGTGAAAAGGGGGCCGCCCGGCCCCCTGTTTTCCCGCATCGCGCTACCCGGTTATTGCGGGTCGGGGTAGGTGCGGGCGCCGAAAATCGCCGTGCCGATGCGCACTTCGGTCGAGCCTTCCTCGATGGCCAGTTCGAAGTCGCCGCTCATGCCCATCGACAGCCGGTCCACTGACACGCCCTCGATGTTTTCGGACAGCAGGCTGTCGCGCAGCATGCGCAGGGCGCGAAAGCAGGCCCGGACCTGTTCTGGATCGGGCGAATTGACGGCCAGCGTCATCAACCCCTTGACGTGCAACGTGGGAAATTCGGCCGCGATGCGCCGCAGGAAGGCCGACACGTCTTCAGGCGCCATGCCGAACTTGCTGGGCTCGGAAGACGTTTTCACCTGCACCAGCACGTCCAGCGTGCGGCCTTCATTCAGCAGGCGGCGATGCAGGGCTTCGGCCAGGTCGACGCGGTCCAGCGACTGCACTTCGGTGGCGTCGCGCGCGGCGTCCTTGGCCTTGTTGGTCTGCAAATGGCCGATCAGCACCCATTGCAGGCCCTGGCCGGCCAGGGCAGCCGCCTTCTGCCGGATTTCCTGGGTTTTGTTTTCACCAAAGCGCGTCATGCCCAGCGCCATGGCTTCGCGGATCGCGTCCACCTCGAAGGTCTTGCTGACGGGCAGCAGCACCACGCTGTCCGGGCTGCGCCCGGCGCGCGCGCAGGCGTCGGCAATGCGTTGGTGGATGTGGGCAATGCGCCCGGCCATGGTGTCTTCGACGGTCATGCAGCTCTCTTGCAGGAACAGGATGTCCCATAGTGTAGGACTGCGCGCGATCGTTTCGCCACACGATGCGCGCCAGTCGTTGACCCTGCGTAATACGCAGGCTTAGAATTTGCGGAGATTTGTTTATATTTCAATGTTCTATGCCCTCCGGCGCCGCCCCAGCGGGCGACACGGTTTCCCACCTTCCCCAGTCTCCCGCCATGTCCAGCGCTGCGCCAGAATACGCCTTTGCCACGCCTTTCCTGAATCCCCCCGCTTCCCCCATCCGATCGCTGATGCCGTACGCGTTGCGTCCCGGCACCATTTCGCTGGCCGGCGGCTATCCCGCGCAGGAACTGTTTGACGTCGAGGGCTTGTCGGTGGCGTCCACCCAGGTCATGTCGCGGCTGGGTGCCTGCCTGCAATATTCCAATATCGACGGCCAGGCCAGCCTGCGTAACGAACTGGCCCGCCTGTCCGCCGCGCGTGGCCTGCATTGCAATGCGGACACCGAACTGGTGGTAACGGGCGGGTCGCAGCAGGCGCTGGCGCTGTTGACGCGGGTGATGCTGCAACCGGGCGACCACGCCATCATCGAATCGCCCGCGTTCCCCAATTCCGTGCAGGCGTTGCGCTACACCGGGGCCACGGTGCACACGGTGGCCTCCGGCCCGGACGGTATCGACGTGGACGCGCTGGACGAGCTGGCCGCGCGGATCAAGCCGAAGATGGTTTGCGTCGTGGCCTCGTTCTCGAACCCTTGCGGGGCGACCATTTCGCGCCAGCGCCGCCTGCGCTTGCTGGAACTGGCCGTCAAGCACCGCTTCCTGATCGTTGAAGACGACCCGTACAGCGAACTGCGCTTTGCCGGCGAAGCCGTGCCGCCCATCGCGGCCCTGGCGGAAGGCGAAGCCCGCCACTGGGCCGTATACCTGGCCAGCATGTCCAAGACCATGGCGCCCGCGCTGCGCATCGGCTGGCTGATCGCCCCGCCTGAAATCCGTCGCCGCTGCGTCAGCGCCAAGGCGGCCGACGATATGGCCTCGTCGGCGTGGATCCAGGAAGTGGTGGCGCAATACCTGGCCAACGGCCGCTATGACGAACACGTGCCGCGCATTCGCGCCGCCTATGGCCTGCGCTGCGATGCGATGGCCCAGGCGTTGGCGCGCGAACTGGACGGCCGCGTCAGCTTCAGCAAGCCCGAAGGCGGCATGTTCTTCTGGGCACGGCTGACGGGCGATGTGGACGCGACGCGCCTGTTGCCGTACGCGATTGAACACGAAGTGGTTTATGTACCCGGCAAGGCGTTCTACGCCAACGTCGAACAGGCCGACCTGTTCGCCATGCGCATGTCGTTTGCCACCATGAATGAAGCGGAAATTGCGCAGGGCATGGTGCGTTTGGGTCGCGCGCTGGACGCTTGCGTAGCCAACGAGCCGGTGTCGATTTCGTTGGCGGCGTAGGGGCCCAGGCACCCGGTCGCCGCCGCGCATACCTTAATGAGCGCTTGTTATTTGGCGCGGGCGCTTCATGTCTATAAGCTTCTTGCCTCGGCGCGTCCGCGCGCCCGGTACAACAGGAATCCAGGTCATGAACATTGCAAAAGGGTTGGTGGGCGCGGCGCTATTGGTAGCGGCGGCGCAGGGCGCGCAGGCGGCAACGGTAGACGTCGTGCGCCAGCGTGGCGCCGTGGCTTGCGGCACGACCACGGGCTTTGCCGGCTTTTCCGCGCCCGACGCGCAAGGCAAGTGGCAAGGGCTGGACGTAGACCTTTGCCGCGCCATCGCCGCGGCGGTCTTTGGCGATGCCAACAAGATCAAGGTGGTGCCGCTGAACTCGCAGCAGCGCTTCACCGCGTTGCAATCGGGCGAAGTGGATGTGCTGACGCGCAACACCACCGTCACACAGCAGCGCGACACGGCGCTGGGCATCATCCATGCCGGCATCAATTTCTACGACGGCCAGGGCTTTCTGGTGCCCAAGTCGCTGGGCGTGAAAAGCGCCAAGGACATCAACGGCGCAACCATCTGCCTGCAAACGGGCACGTCCAACGAAAACACGCTGGCCGACTGGGCGCGCGCCAACAACGTCACGTACAAGCCGGTGGTGATCGAGACCTTCAACGAAGTGGTCAACGCCTTCGCCGCGGGCCGTTGCGACGTGTTCTCGACGGACGCGTCGGGCCTGGCGTCGATCCGTATCTCCAAACTGCAAAATCCCGACGACTACGTCGTGCTGCCCGAGATCATTTCCAAAGAACCGCTGGGCCCGTTCGTGCGCCAGGGTGACGATACGTGGCTGAACATTGTGCGTTGGTCGCTGTCGGCAATGATAGAAGCCGAAGAATACGGCGTCACGTCCAAGAACGTGGACGAGCAGCTGAAAAGCGCCAACCCCAACATCAAGCGCATTCTGGGCGTAACGCCCGGCAGCGGCGCGAACCTGGGCCTGGACGAAAAATGGGCCTACAACATCGTCAAGCAGGTGGGCAATTACGGCGAGAGCTTTGAACGGAACGTGGGCGAAGGCAGCCCGCTGAAGATCAAGCGCGGCCTGAATGCGCAATGGACGCAAGGCGGCTTGATGTACGCGTTGCCGATCCGCTGACCGGCGGGGTTACAGGGTTGCGGTAACGCCGCACCCTGGCTCCAAGCCCGTCATCCGCGCCGATACAGCTGCGCGATCTTCACAAAGGCCGCGCGCAGTTCGCGCGTGCCGCCCTGGATGATGACGGGTTTGCCTCGGTGCGTGAATATCACCAGACGCTTGGAAAACAGCATGGGCACGAAGCGCGCATAGCGTACGTCTTCCCACGCCACTTCGCGACGCGTGAACCAGGTTTGGCGCAGCCCGCGATCGTCGATCGTGGTGATCGACGTTTGCATGTGCCAGGACACGAACAGCAGCCCCACAAAGCACAGCACCACCACCACGGCCAGCACGGTGTCGAACGGCTGCGCGGGGGCGCGAATTGCGGTGGTGACCACCTGCACGCCCAGCACCGCCAGGATCACCCAGGCCAGAATGCGAACCCAGTCGGGGCGGGGCTG
>NZ_JBLVOL010000012.1:116053-136965 GCF_053543755.1 Achromobacter semiaridum
CCCCCACAACGGCAATGGGCCGATCTCGCGCAGCACGGCCGCGCGATCTTCAATAGAAGGGGCGGGGCCAGGCGAGGTCATGCCGCCCGTTTGGCCGCGATGGCATTGCCCGCGCGGCTGGAACCCTTGCGGTTCAGGTTGGCCGACATCCACTGGCCGATGTCGACCACGGCGTCAAAGTCCACGCCCGTGTCGATGTTTAGCCCGCGCAACATGTACAGCACGTCTTCGGTGGCGACGTTGCCCGTGGCGCCCTTGGCGTAGGGGCAGCCGCCCAGCCCGGCAACCGACGTATGGAAGATCGAGATGCCGGTTTCCAACGCGGCCAGGATGTTGGCCAGCGCCTGGCCGTAGGTGTCATGGAAATGGCCGGACACGCGCGCCGGGTCGACCACGCGGGTCACCGCCGTCATCACGTCGCGCACCAATCGCGGCGTGCCCACGCCGATGGTGTCGGCCACGTCGATTTCATCGACCTGCATTGCCAGGTAGCGTTGCGCCACGTCCACCACCGATGCAATCGGAACCTCGCCTTGATACGGACAGCCCAGCGCGCAGCTGATGCTGCCGCGCACGCGGATGCCGGCGTCGCGCGCGGCCTGCACCACGGGTTCGAAGCGGGAGATGGATTCGGCGATGGAGCAGTTGATGTTCTTTTGCGAAAACGCTTCGCTGGCGGCGCCGAAGATGACGATTTCGTCCGCGCCGGCGGCCAGCGCGCCTTCAAAGCCCTTCATGTTCGGCGTCAGCACGGAATAAATCGTGCCCGGGCGCCGTTCGATGCGCGCCATGACGTCGGCGCCATCGGCCATCTGCGGCACCCACTTGGGCGACACGAACGACGCGGCTTCCACATTGGGGAAGCCCGCGGCGGACAGGCGGTTGACCAGCTCGACCTTGATGTCGGTCGGCACGAATTCCTTTTCATTTTGCAGACCGTCGCGGGGCGACACTTCGACGATCTTCACGCGGGAGGGCAAAGCCATGTCTCTTCCTGGTTCGATTTGGGTGACGCGTCGCGCAACACTGCGGCGCCATCGCCAATATTAGCGCCATCGCCGCGCGCCGGGCCTGCGCGCTTACGCGGGTGTTGGGCCATTGGATGACCCTACTTCAAACGTTGGTAGCGCCCGTCATCCAGACGGGCGAGCCGGCCCTCTAGTTCCAGTTCAACCAGCTGCGCCTGCAGGTCGCCGATGGCGATGTTCGAACGCGTCTGGATGGCATCTACGTGCAGCGGGTCGTAACCCATCGCGTCCAGCACGGGGTGGTCCGGCAATGACGGGGGCGGGGGCGGTGCACGGCGGTTGACGGGCGTGGGCCCGCCGCCCAATTCATCGGTAATGTCCGCTGCGGTTTCCACCAGCTTTGCGCCCTGGCGGATCAAGGCATGGCAGCCGCGCGACAAGGGCGAGTGGATCGAGCCCGGAATGGCGAACACTTCGCGCCCGCTTTCGCCGGCCAGCCGCGCCGTGATGAGCGAGCCGCTTTGCTTGGCCGCTTCCACCACCAGCACGCCGCGAGCCAGGCCCGCCACGATGCGGTTGCGTTTGGGAAAGTGGGGCGGCAAGGCGCCGGTGCCCAGGGGGAATTCAGACACCAGCGCGCCGTGGCCGGCAATGCGGTGGGCAAGATCGCGGTGGCGGGCGGGGTAGATGCGGTCAATGCCGGTGCCCATGACGGCGACGGTGCCCGCGCCCTCGGGGCCGGCGTCCAGCGCGCCTTCGTGCGCCGCCGCGTCGATGCCCAGCGCCAGGCCGCTGATGACGCGCCAGCCGTGGCCGGCCAGGTGGCGGGCAAAGGCGCGCGCGGTTTCCTGGCCCCCGGGCGTGGCGTTACGCGCGCCCACCACGGCCAGCGATGGGCCTTGCAGATAAGCCGGGTCGCCCGCCACGTACAGCAGAATGGGCGGGTCGGCAATGGTCAGCAGGCTTTGGGGATAAGTCGGGTCGGCCAGCGTCACGATGTGGCGGTGCGGCGCGTCCACCCATTGCAGCGCGGCGTCCACCTGCGCCGCCATGTCCGCCGGCATGGGGGCAGCCAACTGGCGCGCCAGCGCATCGGGCAGGTGGCGGGCAAGGGCGGTGGCGCGCTGGGCGTAGACCTGCTCGGGCAGGCCCAGCGCGCTCAGCAGCGTACAGGCGGTGGCGGAACCCACGTTGGGCTCCAGGGACAGCCGCAACCAGGCGGACAGTTCGGCGGACGTATGCGTAAGCGGCATGAGGCAGGCGCGATGGCGTCAAGGGTGGCAAGTGTCGCATGCAAGGCGCAGCCGGTGCCGGTGCGTGCGTGTCGTTTCGATCTCTCTTGTCCGCTTGCTTACCAGCCAAAAAAGCGGGGACGTAACACTCCGGCAATGCTCCACTTAGCCGAAAACTATTAGAAATCAATACTCTAATGAATTAAACTCTTGCCTACGCATCAATTACTGGCGATCCCTTTTCAATGGCTTTACTTCCTATCCTTCGCTATCCGGACCCGCGCTTGCACAAGAAAGCCAAGCCGGTAGCCGAAGTCGACGACCGCATCCGTCAACTGGTACGCGACATGGCCGAAACCATGTACGACGCGCCGGGCGTCGGCCTGGCCGCAACGCAGGTTGACGTGCACGAACGCGTGGTCGTGATCGACGTGTCCGAAGACAGCGACGACCTGCTCACGCTGATCAACCCCGAGATCACCTGGCGCAGCGACGACTACAAGATCTACGAAGAAGGCTGTCTGTCGGTGCCGGGCATCTACGACGAAGTCGAACGTGCTTCGCGCATCCGCTGCAAGGCGCTGGATATCGACGGCAAACCCTTCGAATTTGAAGCGGACGGCCTGCTGGCCGTATGCGTCCAGCACGAGCTTGACCACCTGGAAGGCAAGGTCTTCGTCGAATACCTGTCCAACCTGAAGCAGAACCGCATCAAGACCAAGCTGAAGAAGGCCGAGCGCGAAGCGCTGCGCGACTGATTCCCTGTTGTTTGATTTTTTGGTCTGAACCCCATGCGCCTAGTTTTTGCCGGCACGCCGGAATTTGCCCGTATCGCCTTTGACGCCTTGCGGGCCGCCGGTCACGACATCGCCCTGGTCATGACCCAGCCTGACCGGCCCGCTGGACGCGGCTTGAAGCTGACGCCCAGCCCGGTCAAGCAAGCTGCGCTTGACGCCGGCATACCCGTTGCCCAACCGCGCAGCCTGCGGCTGGACGGACGCTATCCCGACGAGGCCGCCGAAGCGCGCGCACTGCTGGAACAGGTTGCGCCCGACGTCATGGTCGTGGCCGCGTACGGGTTGATCCTGCCGCAATGGGTGCTGGACCTGCCGCGCCTGGGCTGCCTGAATATCCACGCCAGTCTGTTGCCGCGCTGGCGCGGCGCCGCGCCCATCCAGCGCGCCATCGAAGCCGGTGATGCGCAAACGGGCGTGACCATCATGCAGATGGATCAGGGCCTGGACACGGGCGATATGCTGCTGGAGCGCGTGGTGCCCATCTCGGCCGACACCAACGCCGCGCAATTGCACGACGCCTTGGCGTTGGCGGGCGGGCAGGCCATTGTGGACGCGCTGAATGCGCTGGAACAAGGCGGCTTGACGCCGACCAAACAGCCCGAGGCCGGCGTGACGTACGCCGCCAAACTGGACAAGGCCGAAGCCGCGCTGGACTGCACGCAAGCGGCGGCATTGCTGGCGCGCCGCGTGCGCGCCTTCAACCCCGTGCCGGGCGCCAGTATCCGGCTACCTGGCCTGCCCGACCCCGTCAAGGTCTGGCGCGCGCAAGCGCTTGAAGACGCATCGGCGGCCCTGGCGGCCGAGCCCGGCACCGTGCTGCGCGCCGAGGCGGACGGCATCGACATCGCCACCGGCGACGGCGTGCTGCGGTTACTGGAATTGCAAAAAGCCGGCGGCAAGCGCCAGCCCGTGGACGTGTTCGTGCGGGGCTGGCAACCGGCCTGACGGCGGGTTACGCCGCGGCTGCGCCGCGCCGGGCGGATCACAGCCCCCGCCTGCACCCCACGCCGGTCACGGACGAGTTGCCGCCAACAAATCCAGATACGCGCCCGCCACCAACTGCGTGGGCGCGACACCCAGCCCGGCCATCAACGTGCGGGCTTCTTCGCTGCCGGCGTCCAGGCTTTCGCCATCGCGCAGCACCACTTCAAGTTCCAGAAAATCGCCCAGCCCCTCGACCCGATCCAGATGGATGCGCGTGCGTCCGGCCATGAATACGGTGCGGTGCTTTTTCACGCGGCCGATTGCGCCGTAGGCCAGCGTCAGCGTCTGGCGCAGGGTGTCGGGCGAATCGGTCGGTGAAATGGCGTAGAAGCTCTCCTTGGGGCCGGCTTCGTCCGAGCGACGATAAAAAATGAGCTCGCCGGTGCCGTCGCCAAAGGCGCGCAGCTTCAGGCGCCCATGCGTGCACGTGAAAAAGGTGTCGTCCTGGTCAAGAATCACCGGTTCCTGCCCTGACAGCGCGGCGGCCAGGGGTTCAAGCACGGCCAGGTTGTCGACCCGTGCCTTGATTTCAACGTTGCGAGCCATGGCGTTACCCTCGCGCAAGATGAATGCAGACGGCACCGATACCGCACGGATACCGCATCGATACCGCGCCGCATCAATACCGCATCAATACAGCGTGCCCGCCACCCGCGCGGGCAGGTCGCGGTCGTAAGCCGCGCCATCGAAAGTACCGGCCGTCAGGTCGGACAGGATGCGTCCCGTGCTGGGCAGCGCGCTGCGTGGCACCTGCGTGGTCGGGTCCCATAGCCGCGATCGCAGCAGCGCGCGCGAGCATTGGAAATACACCGTCTGCACGTCCACGATCAGCACCGAGCGCGGCAGCTTGCCGTCCATCGCAAAGCGCGCAAGCAGCGCCGGGTCGACACTGACGCGCGCCGTGCCGTTCACCCGCAGTGTTTCACCCACGCCTGGCACCAGGAACAACAGCGCCACGCGCGGGTCAACCAGAACATTCAGCAAGCTGTCCATGCGGTTGTTGCCGCGGCGGTCTGGCAACAGCAGCGTCTTTTCGTCTTCCACCACGACAAAACCGGCGGGGTCGCCGCGCGGCGAAGCGTCCAACCCGTCCGGGCCTGATGTTGCCAACATCGCAAACGGCGCCGCTTCAATGAACGCGCGGTAATGCGGGTGCACGTGATCCACTTCCTTCTTCAGCGAGGCCTCGCCGGGCGCGCCGTACAACCCTTGCAGCGCGGCGGCGTCGGTGACGAGATGAGCGGGGTCGATGTGCATGGCGGGTTCCGGTTGGCAGCGTCAGGCCAGGATGGCGGGTAGGTCGGCTACGGTCAAAAATAGTTCGTCGGGCTTGCGTTCGCGCAGGGCGTCCACATGGTTATAACCCCAGGCGACCGACCCCACGCGCACGCCGGCCTTGCGGGCGGCGTCGATGTCGCGCATTTCGTCGCCCACCAGCAGGAAGCGTTCGGGCGCGACTTCATGGCGCCGCATCAGGCGGTCGATCTTGGCGGCCTTGCCGAACAGATCGGTGCCGCATTCATAGTCGTCGAACAGCGCGCAGGTGTCCGCGCCCAGCACGCGCTGCACGTTTTCAATGGAATTCGAACTAATCACCGCCAGGCGCACGCCGCCTGCCTTGATGCGCGCCACCGCGTCGGCAATGCCGTCGAACAAGTGCACGCTGGGGTCGATGTCCTGCATCAGCGTGCGCACGTGCGTCATGATGGCCGGCAATTTCCACAGCGGGATGCCCAGGTACTTCAAGATTTCCGAGGCCTCGCGGTGACGCAGGTTTTCGCGCTCGGTCAGGTCGATCTTGCGAAAGCCGTACTTGTCGGCCACCGTGTTCAGGATGGAATTGAACCAGGGCATGGTGTCCGCCAAGGTTCCGTCAAAGTCGAATGCAGCGATGTCGTATTTCAAGTAATCAATCCGTTTGCCGGCTTCTGGCGGGTCTACAAGCCGTTGGGGTGAAGCAAATAGTGCACGACCGGCGCCAGCGCTTCAAGCGGCGGCGCGCTGGCCACCACGCGCGCGGCGTTGGTCCAGGGGTAGTCCAGGCCCAGCAGCCAGCCGAACACGGCGGGCATGTCGCCGGGCGGCAGCGTGACCATGGTTTCGATGGTGATGGTCAGGTCCGTGGCGCGATACGGTTGCGCCTGGAACTTCCAGTCGTAGCGGCCGCAGCCTACGCGCACATTGCCGGTGGCCTTTTCGGTCATGCCGACGATCCAGTCGCACTGGTAGTCGGGCAAGCGCGCCTCGGGCGCGGGACGCGACAGGTAGAACGTGTAGACGTTTTCGTAGGTCTGGCCAAACTTGCGCACCAGGGTGTCCGCAATGGCCGCGACCCCGTGGGATTCGGGCGGGAATGCGATGGCCTGGGTACGCAAGGCCATTTTCAGGACCGCGTCCGACGCGAATGCCCGCGCCAGATGATGCGGCCGGTTTTCATCCTTGGCGTGGAAATAGTCGCGCAGCACGGACTCGGTGCTGGCGGGGGACAAGGAATCGGAAGTCATTTCAAGAACGGGCGTCATGGGCTCAACAGGGCAAGAGGGCCATCAGGCCGTGATGGGGTCGAACCACTTCGAGACGTTGGGCGGCTCGTAGATGGCGTAGCGATCCAGCAGCAGGGCGGGGTCTTCTTCCACCACCAGCATGTCGCGATGCTGCGGCCGGATGAAGGCTTCGTCGACGGCGTGATCCACGAACTGCACCAACGCGTCGTAGTATCCCGCGACGTTCAACAGGCCGCAGGGCTTCTGATGCATGTTCAGCTGCGCCCACGTCCACACTTCAAAAAATTCTTCCAGCGTACCCGCGCCGCCAGGCAATGCGATGAAGCCGTCGGACTTGTCGATCATCATTGCCTTGCGCTCGTGCATGTTCTGCACCAGGTGCAATTCGGTCAGGCCACGATGCGCCTGTTCTTTCTTTTGCAGCAATTCCGGGATGACGCCGATCACGCGGCCGCCGGCGGCCAGCACTTCGTTGGCCACCACGCCCATGATGCCGACGACCGATCCGCCGTACACGAGCCCCAGGTCGCGCTTGACCAATTCGCGGGCCAGCACGCGGGCCTGCTCGATGTAATCCGGCCGGGTGCCGGGGTTCGAGCCGCAATACACGCAGATGTTCTTCAGGTTCATAACAGGTTCGTGAAGGCCGGGCCCGTTACAGATTGCGTCACGGGCGTTCCGGGAAGTCGATAGTTTACGAGAACGTCAGCGGGTGCGTTTGGGGGCCCCGGCGCCGTGCAAATTGGTGGCAGGAGCAATGTTTGGACACAGCAACTTCTGCTGCGATCGGTAGACTGAGTCGTTCGGTACGACTGGAAATCCAGCGTCGTAGGGCTTTCACTAACAGAGGAGCGAACGATATGGAACAAACGACCCGAACCCCCGAGAAGGCCAGCCGCCCATTCGACATGGACGTGAAGGCGATCCGCGCCAAGGCGCGCCAGGACATTGAGTCAGGCGCCGTTACGGACACCTATCGCGCAGACCGGGAAACCGTGCTGAAGCTGCTGAACGAGGCACTGGCCACCGAAGTGGTCTGTGTGCTGCGCTACAAGCGCCACTACTTCATGGCTCGCGGCTTGAATGCCGAACCGGTGGCGGCAGAATTCGCCGAGCACGCCACGCAAGAACAGGAACACGCCGACCGTCTGGCTGAACGTATTGTTCAGCTGGGGGGCGAACCGAACCTGTCGCCGAAGGGCCTGCTGGAGCGCAGCCATTCGGAATATGTCGAAGGGACATCCCTGCAAGACATGATCAAGGAAAACCTGATCGCCGAACGCATCGCCATTGACAGCTATCGCCAGATGATCGAATACATCGGTGAACAGGACTCGACCACGCGCCGCTTGCTGGAAGAGATCCTGGCGGTTGAAGAGGAACACGCCGACGATCTGGCGGACTTCCTGTAAAAGTAGCCGCTATACGGTAGTGGCCGCACGGCAAGGGCGCCTGAAACTCGGGCGCCCTTGCCTTATCAGAGGGCTTCGCCCCACAGATCGTATTCATCCGACTCGGTAACGCGCACGCGCACCAGATCGCCCGCCTTCAGGGGCTTGTCGGAACTGACGTACACACAGCCATCAATCTCCGGCGCGTCCGCGCTGCTGCGGCCGATGGCGCCGTCTTCATCCACTTCATCGATCAGCACGTCGATCTCGCGGCCCACCTTGCGGGCCAGGCGCGCGGTCGAAATGCCTTGCTGCAATTCCATGAAGCGTTCCCAACGGTCTTGCTTCACGTCGTCGGGCACGGGGTTGTCCAGCAGGTTCGCGGGCGCGCCTTCCACCGGCGAATACTGGAAACAGCCCACGCGATCCAATTGCGCTTCCTGCATCCAATCCAGCAGATACTGGAAGTCTTCCTCGGTCTCGCCGGGAAAGCCCACGATGAACGTGGAACGGATGGTCAGGTCGGGGCAGATTTCGCGCCAGCGCTTGATGCGCGCCAGCGTCTTGTCTTCAAACGCCGGGCGCTTCATGGCCTTCAGGATGCGCGGGCTGGCGTGCTGGAACGGAATGTCCAGGTAAGGCAGGATCTTGCCTTCGGCCATCAGCGGAATCACTTCGTCCACGTGCGGGTACGGGTACACATAGTGCAGGCGCGTCCACACGCCCATTTCGGACAGCGCCAGGCATAGTTCCGTCATGCGCGTCTTGACCGGGCGGCCGTTCCAGAAACCGCTGCGGTACTTGACATCCACGCCGTACGCGCTGGTGTCCTGCGAGATCACCAGCAGTTCCTTTACGCCGGCCTTGACCAGGCGTTCGGCTTCGCTGAGCACGTCGCCCACCGGACGGCTGACCAGGTCGCCGCGCATCGACGGAATGATGCAGAAGCTACAGCGGTGATTACAGCCTTCCGAGATTTTCAGATAGGCGTAGTGGCGCGGCGTCAGCTTGATGCCTTGCGGCGGCACCAGGTCCAGGTACGGGTTGTGGTCCTGCTTGGGCGGCGCGGCATCATGCACGGCGCGCACCACCTCTTCGTATTGCTGAGGGCCGGTCACTGCAAGCACGCTGGGATGCACCTTGCGGATCACCGATTCCTCAACGCCCATACAGCCGGTCACGATGACCTTGCCGTTCTCGGCCAGCGCTTCGCCAATGGCTTCAAGCGATTCGGCTTTGGCGCTGTCGATGAATCCACAGGTGTTGACGACGACGACGTCCGCATCGTTGTACTCGGGCGTGACTTCGTACCCTTCGGTGCGCAGTTGGGTCAGGATGCGTTCGGAGTCGACCAGGGCTTTAGGACAGCCCAGGCTGACGAAGCCGACTTTGGGGGAAGACATGGAATACCTCGGTGGGCGCGAGCCGGCGCCAATGATCAAAACGTGCGCAATTTTAGCGCGGCGGAGCGGGGGCCGTTATTTTAGGGGAAACGCGGCGCATTCATAGCGTGGTGTGTCGCCTGCGCGCTGCTTTGCGTCGGCCACGCGTTGCCCCGATGCGGTACGCAAATCCGGCGGTTAAAAATCAGACAATTACTAAAATCTCCTAACGCCGGCCAATGACATTAATACGGCGTTCAAATTCTAGTAAAAATCAGATTTTGATTATTCGCGCCGGTTTCCATTGTTTTTGACTATCTCGTCACGCAAACTGCCTCAACATTTAGTTTCAACGAGATAGCACGCGCCCTCGGTTTGCTGCGGGCGCGAAACCGTTATGAATTCCTATTGGTGCCGGCGAGTCGCCGCAGTGGTATTGATCGCGGCGGGCGCTTGCCCTACCGAGCCCTTCGCGCAGACCCCGCCCGAGGCGGTATCACGCCCTTCCGAAATCGAACGCAGGCAAGAGCAAGAGCTGGACGCCCAGCGTGCCCGCTCGGCCGAGCGCCCGGATGTCTTGTCGTCCGATGCCGCGCGCGGCCGAAGCGGGCTGGACCTGCCCGTTGAAACGCCATGCTTCGTCATCGGCAATTTGGCCTGGGATGACGCGCCACCCCCTTCTGACTTGGCCGGGGCCGCTCGCGCTGTCATCGGCCAACGCGTCGGGGGACAAGGGCTGCGGGCGTTTCAGGAATATCTGAACGGCTGGCTGATCCAGGACGGCCAGATCACGGCACGCGTCGTCGTGCCTGAACAATCGCTGGCGTTAGGCGCGCTGACGCTGCGCTTTCTGCCCGGCCGCATCTCGGCCGTGCAAGACGCCAATACCGTTGGATGGTGGCGCACCGCCTTGCCCACCGGCCCTGGCGGCGAATTGAATCAGCGCGATCTGGACCAGGCGCTGGAAAATATCCGCCGGCTTCGTGGTCAGGCGGATGCCACCATCGATGTCGGGCCCGGCCCCGAACTGGGTGACTCCGACATTATTCTGCGTCCAGGCACGGGCAAGCGTTGGCATGGTTACGTGGGCAGCGACAACGGCGGCCTGGACGCCATCGGCAAGTATCAGGTCAACGCCGGGCTGACCTTGGATTCCCCCTTGTTCCTTTACGACCAGCTGTCTGTGTCGTGGAACAGCAATGCGCGCTGGCGCGATGCGGACTCGAACACGCGCGCAGCGTCCATCAATTACAGCATCCCTTTTGGCTACTGGACGGCCTTTGCCGGCGCCAGCAAATCCACCTATCGCCAAACCGTGGCCGGTTTTGACGAACCCATCGTCTACGGCGGCACCACCAAGCAGTTGCAGGCGGGCGTGTCGGTCGTGCCCTATCGCGGTACGGACTACAAAGGCACGGCGACGCTGGCGATGCTGCGCAAGCGCGTCGGCAGCACGTTGAACGACGTCGCCATTGAAGTCCAGCGGCGCGACGTGACGGGCTACGACATCAACGTGGCGCATCGTCACTATGTGGGCCGCGCGGTGCTGGACGCCGGCGTTGGCCTGCGCGGCACGCTGGCCGGCCTGTCCGACCAGCCCGGCTACGTCTATGGCGACCCCGACTGGAATGGCCGCAGCACCATCGCGCTGGCCAATGCCGGGCTCTACCTGCCGTTTCAATTGGCGGACCAGCCCTGGGCGTACCACGTCAGCTGGCAGATTCAGCACGCCAAGACGCCGGTCGTGCCGTCGGACTACTTCACCATCGGCAATCGTTATGCGGTGCGCGGCTTTGACGGGCAGATGACGCTGGCGGCCGAAGACGGCTGGACGCTGCGCAACGACTTGTCGCTGGGCCTGGACAAACTGCTTGGCGGCCCCGGCCATCAACTGTATGCGGGCGTGGACGCCGGGCGCGTGGGCGGCGAGTCGGCGCGATGGTTGACCGGGCGCACGTTGGTGGGCGCGGTGACCGGGCTGCGCGGGCGCTTATCCCTTCCTTATGTCGATGCCAGCTATGACCTGTCTGCCGGCTGGCCGTTGAAAAAGCCGGAATCGTTAAAGACGGCATCCACCGTGTTTGCCGCGGCCGTGATGTTCGAGTTCTGATCCGGCGCTTTGCTTCGCCGGCTTTCCTGATTGATCTGGTCGACAAGACGCCGGGGCTTGCCCCCGGTGCCGCGCAGCTTGCGCCGCCGTCGACATTTACCTTACCCGGGTACGCATGATGTCCAAGCTTCGTTCGATGATAGTCTGGTCCGTCGTTTTCTTGCAGGTCTGGTCGCCGGTGCTGGCACAGACGTTGCCGATCACGGTCGACAAGAGCGTTGCGGGCGCCAAGCCTTCCGTCGGCGCAACCAACGGCGTGCCGGTGATCAATATCGCGCCGCCCACGGCGGGCGGGGTGTCGAACAACCGCTACACGCAGTTCAACGTGGGACCTTCCGGCGCGGTGCTGAACAACAGCGGCGGCGCCAGCCAGACGCAGTTGGCGGGGCAGGTGGGCGGCAACATCATGCTGGGCAACCAGCGCGCCACCACCATCCTCAACCAGGTCACCGCGCCGAACCCGTCGCAATTGCTGGGCACGCTGGAAGTGGCCGGCAACCGGGCCAACGTCATCGTCGCCAACCCCGCCGGCATCACTTGCAACGGCTGCGGCTTCATGAACGCCGACCGCGCCTCGTTGACGACCGGCCGCCCGCTGATCGGTGCTGACGGGCGTATCGGCTTTGACATCGCATCGGGCAACATCCGCGTGGATGGCGCCGGCTTGAACGGCGCCAACCTCAGCCAGGTCGACCTCTTGGCGCGCACGTTGGAAATCAACGCAGGTGTGTGGGCGGATCGGCTTAACGTCACGGCCGGCGCTGCGCGCGTCGATTACGACACCGGCATCGTCACCGCGCAAAGCGGCCAAGGCGCCAAGCCCGACGTGGCGTTGGATACGGCTGCGCTGGGCGGCATGTATGCAAACAGCATCCGGCTGATCGGTACCGAGTCCGGGGTGGGCGTGAACATAGGCGGCAACCTGGTGGCGCTGACGGGGGACCTGCACGTGAACGCGGCCGGCGACGTGCGTATTACGCCCAGCGGCACCGTTCAGGCGGCCGGCGCGCTGCGCGTTGATAGCGGCCGGGACCTTGCCGTGCAAGGCGTTGCGCAGGCAGCGGGCGCGACCACATTCGCCGCGCGTCGCGATGCAGACATACAGGGCGCAGTCGCGGCCGGCGGGCCGTTGAACGTGACGGCGGGCAAGAGCGTGGTCGTGGGCGCGCAAGGCGGCCTGCGTACCCAAGACGCGTTGCGCGTGACGGCAGGCCAGGATCTGGCGCTGTCGGGTCACTTGCTGACGGCCGATCAGAACATCATCGCGGTGGCGGGCCGCAACATGAAGATGGCGGGCTTGCCGCTTGCCGTTGTTCAGCCTGGCGCAGGTGTGGGGAATGGCAACGGTAGCGGTAACGGCAACGGCAACGGCATCGGCGTCGGCATCGGCATCGGCGACGGCACTGGCACTGGCACTGGCACTGGCAACGCCAACGCGATTGTCGATGCGCTCGCGACGGGCGCATCGGCCGGCGGGGCGTCGCAAGCGCCCGGCGTCATCTCCGCCAAGTCCGGCATCACGCTTCAAGCGGGGCGCGACCTGGTGCTGCCGCAACAGATATACACGTCCGGCACGTTGTTGACCCAGGCAGGCGCCAACATGGTCTCGGAAGTGGGCGCGCAGGCACAGTCGGCCAAGGGCATGACGATGCGCGCAGGCGCGGATGCCAATCTGGCTGGCGCGGCCTTGACGGACGGCACGCTGTCGATCGGCACAGGCCGAAATCTGCGCATGGACGGCAGCGCGCTGGCCTACGGCGGCGGCTTGGCGCTAAAGAGCGGCAACGATATGCGCTTGGGTCAGGCCAGCCGCGCGCAAGGTGCCCGCATCGCGGTGGACGCCGGTGGAGATGTCCGCGTCGGCGGTGACATGGTGTCCGGGGAAACCATTGCCGTGAAGGCGGCCGGCAGTGCGCTGCTGGCGGGCACGTTGAACGGCAAGCAAGGCATACACGCACGGACGGGTGGTGCGCTAAGTGTCTCCGGCGCGGCGGACGCCGCCCAGGGCGCCGTGACGCTGGCGTCGGGCGCTGACCTTTCGGTTACCGGCACTGGCAGCGTGCAAGCGCGTGGCCCGGTCGCGTTGCACGCCAAGGGGGCCTTGAACGCAGCGGGCACGGTGTCGTCCCTGGCTGCGCTGACGGTACAAGCGGCGCATGACGCCAAGGTCAGCGGCAAACTCTTGGCGGGCGGGCCCCTGCGGCTTCAGGCGGCGGGCGATGTGGCAGCGGGCGCGAACGCGCGCTTGCAATCGGAAGGGGCGATGACGCTGTTGGCCGGGCAGGATCTGTCCCTGGCAGGAGAGGCCGAAACCAATGCGGGATTGAAACTGGATGCCGGGCGCGATCTGCTCGTCGATGGGGCGGCACGCGCCTACGCCGGCGCGGTGGCCATGAACGCGGACAACGCATTGCAGCTGGGCAAGACCAGCCGCGTGCAGGGCGACGGCGTATCCGTGCGGGCGGGCGGCAACTTGGTCGCTGATGGCTCGATGGCTTCACGGGGCGACATGGCAGTAGCGGCGGGCCGGGACGTGCGCGTCGGCGGCCAGGCACAAGCCACGGGCAAGCTGAATTTGCACGGCGCGGGTGACGTCACGATTGCGAAGGGTGCAAGCCTGGACGCGGAACGCAGCGCGGCCGTCACGGCGGGGCAAGACATCGTGATTGCCGGCGCGCTGCGCAGCAACGAAGGCAGCCGTGTCGAAGCCCGGGGCGCATTGCGCCTGGATGGCGAAACGTCGGCGGCGCAAGGCGCGCTTGAACTGTTGGCGGGCGGTGATCTGTCGGTCGGCAAGCACGGCAAGGCGCTGGCGGCAGGCACATTGCTAGGCCAAAGCGGCGGCGCGTTGACGGTAGACGGGGCGCTGTCCAGCAGGAATGCACAGAGGTTGACGGCGGCGAGCGACATTGCGATAGGCGGCCAACTGCTGTCCGGCGACACGCTGTCATTGCGCGCCGGTCTAGACCTGGGTGTTGGCGCGGCCGCGCAAGTGCAATCCACCACAACCACAACGTTGAATGCCGGCCGCGATGCCAATCTGGCGGGCACGGCGGTCAGTGATGGTTCCATGGCGATGCACGCGGTGCGCGATCTGAATGTGAACGGCGCAACGCTGGCCTACGGGGGCGCACTTGACCTGACAAGCGGCAAGGATCTGCGCCTGGGTGCAAGCAGCCAGGCGCAAGGGGTAGGCGTGGCGGTGGCTGCGTCCCGTGACCTTTATACCCACGGCGAAATCCTTGCCGAAGGCTCCGCGCTGCTGACGGCGGGTGATCGGGCAGTGCTGGGCGGCAAGCTCGCGGCCGATGGCGAACTGACGCTGCGGGCGGCGGGCGCGGCCCAGCTTACCGGCGCATTCGAAGCGACGGGCAGCGCGTCCCTGTCGGGCGGCGAAGATGTTGCGCTGGCAGGTAGCCTGCGCAGCAACCTGGGCACGCAGGTGGACGCGGCGCGCAAGTTGGATATCACTGGCGCCGTTGGTGCGGTGCAGAGCGCCGTATCCCTGGCGTCCGGCAGCGACCTCACCATAGGTTCCAGTGGCCACGTGCACGCGGCGGGGCCAGTGGCCTTGCGTGTCGGCGGCGCACTGAGCGCGGCGGGCACGGTGTCGTCTATGGCGGCGCTGACGGCGCAGGTCGCGCGCGATGCCTGGGTAGACGGCAAGCTGTCGGCGGGCGGAAACCTGTTGCTTGATGCCATCGGCAAGGTGACGGCGGGCGCGGATGCGCGCCTGCATTCGGAAGGCGACATCTGGGTGTCGGCCGGCAAGGATGTGGCTTTGTCGGGCGAAGCGCTGGCCAACGCCGGTATTACGTTGGACGCAGGCAGCGACTTGCGCATCGATGGCACGGCGCGTGCCTATGACGGCGCACTGACCATGAACGCGGGCAACGCACTGCGGCTGGGCGCGTCCAGCGGCACGCAAGGGGCAGGCATATCGGCACGGGCGGGTGGTGACCTTCACGCGGCGGGCACGATGGGGTCGCGCGGCGCCATCGATTTGGCTGCCGGCCGCGACGTTCGCGTGGACAGCACCGCGTCGGCAAGCGGCAATATTTCCTTGGTTGCGCAACGCGACTTGAGCATGGGGCGGACGGCGCAATGGCAAGCCGAAGGCGCGTCCCGTGCGACGGCGGGTAACGATATGACGTTGTCCGGCGCGTGGCGGGGCAATGGCGACATGTCGCTGGCCGCCGTCGGCGCATTGACCCTTGATGGCGAACTGGCCGCCAGCGTGGGCGGCCTGAACCTGAGCGCGGGGCGAAACCTGTCGGTGGGCGCGCTGGCGCGCATCGCGGCGGCGGGGCCCGCGCGTGCAACAACAGACGGCGACCTGCTGGTGGCCGGCACCGTCAGCTCATTGAACGCGCTGACCTTGCAGGCCGCGCGCAATGCCCGCATCAGCAAGCAGCTTTACGCGGGTGGCGCGCTGGATGTGCAGGCCGGCCACACGCTGACCGTGGCGGGCGGCGCACAGCTTCAGTCCGACAGCGCGATGGCGCTGAAGGCAGGCCAGGATCTGAATATCGTCGGCACGGCGATGTCCGAAGGCAGCATGGCGCTGACGGCCGCGCGCGACCTGCGTGTGGATGGCGATGCGCTGGCCTACGGTGGCACGCTGGCCTTGAAGGGCGGCAACGATGTGCTGCTGGGCTCGGCGAGCCAGCTTCAAGGGCAGGGCGTGCAGGCGCAGTCCGGGCGCGACCTTGCAGCCAGTGGTGTGCTCGTTTCCAAGGGCGATGCGCAATGGCAGGCCGGCCGGGATATCGCGGTCGACGGCAAGGTTGGCGTGGACGGTTCGCTGGATCTGGTCGCCATGAACGACGTGCGCGTCGGTGCGACCGGGCAGCTTGAAGCGACCACCACCGCGCGTATCCAGGCGGTGGGCGGCGCAACGATCGCGGGCGCGGTGCGCGGCGATCACGGCGCATTGATACAGAGCGGCGGCGCGATGGCCGTGACCGGCACCGCGGCATCGGCCAAGGGGCCGTTGCAGTTGATCGCCGCACAAGACCTGACGCTGTCGTCCGACAGCCGCGCGCTGGCGGGCGGCGCTTTGCTGGCACGCGCGGGCGCATCGCTGATGGCGGCCGGCACCTTGTCATCGCTGGCCGATGTGGTCCTGGATGCCGGCTCCAACATAACGCTGGCGGGCCAGAATCTGGCGACGGGCGCTATCACCGCAAACGCCGGCGGCGTCTTGGCCGCCTTGGCGGGCTCGCGGTTGCAGGCGGATGGATCTGTCGACGTCCGAGCAGACAGCGCGGCGTTGTCGGGCACGCTGGTGGCCGGACAATCGGCGCAGCTGCGCGTACAGCGGGACCTGACGGTGGATGGCACTGTGCTGGCCGACGCGGGCACGCTTACCGCCAGCAGTGGTGGCGATATGACGCTGGGCAGCGCAAGCGAACTGCAAGCCGGCGGAAAATTGCTGGCGCAGGCGGGCGGGAAGTTACGAGCGGCGGGCACCTTATCCGGTGAAACCGACATCGTCATGCAAGCGGAGTCGGATGCCGAGCTGAGCGGCAAGACGGTCGCCAACGGTACGCTTGAAATCAATGCTGGCAGGGATCTGACGGTTGCGGACAAAGCCTTGGCACAGGGCAGCCGCAACTTGCTGCTGACCGCAGGCCAAGACCTGCGCATCGCAGGTACGGCGGGCACGGCAGAGGACGCGGGCAACTTGGGCACGGAGGCCAGGGGCGCGGCGGCTGGGGGCGATGCCGCCCAGCGCGCAGAAGCCAAGCGGGCAGACACCGAAGGCACGGACACCGAAGGCACAGACCTCGAAGGCACTGGCTCTCAAGGCGTCCGCACCAGAAGCGCGGGCACCAAGAAAGCAGCTACCACCGGGGGCACGCTTCGCGCACAGGCCGGTCGCGATCTGTCCATCACGGACACCGGCACGGTCACCGCGGGTTCCCCCATTGCACTGAAAGCCGTTCGTGACATCAACATCGACGGCATCGCCACAGCCCTTGCGGGCACGTTGCACGCCGACGCCGGCGCCAAGCTGCAAGTGGGCGCCTCGGGTCGGATGCAAGCGTCCGACACCCTTGCCGCAAGCGCAGGCACTGATCTGGATTCCGACGGCGTCATTGCGGCGGGCGGCGGCCTCACGCTGGCAGCGGGCGGTAGCGCCCGATTGGGCGGCGTTGTGGCAGCGTTGGGCGAGCGCGCGGCCGGGGATGCGCAGATCTCCGCGCAACACGACCTGACCATCAAGCAAGGCGGACAAGTCCAGGCTGCCGGTGCGCTAAGCGCGCACGCAGGCCAAGACCTGAGCGCGTTGGGCGCGTTGAGCTCGGTTGCCGACATGGCACTGACTGCCACGCGCGATGTGCGCGTGGACGGCACCGTGGCTTCCGATGCCAACCTGACGCTGACCGGACGCAACCTGACCGTTGCCGCAACCGGTCTTGCCCAAGCAGGCGGCACGCTTGCCGCCACCGCCCAAGAGGCCGTGCTGGTAGCTGGGCGCATGTTGGCGGGGCATTCGCAATCGTTGATCGCGGGTAACGCCCTGACGGTGCAAGGCACGGTGGCCGCGCTGAACGGCGACCTGACGATGACCTCGCGCCAAGGCGACGTAGCTTTGGGCGCGGCATCGACCGTGCAGTCCAGCGGCATGTTGACGGCCGATGCCGGTGCTGCGCTGCGCGCCCAGGGTTCGCTGGCCGCAGGCCAAGGCATGACCTTGCGCGCAGGCACGGATGCTGCGCTGGCTGGCGCCACCGCCACGCAGGCGGGCGACTTGAACGCCTTTGCCGCGCACAACATGACCGTTGCGGCAGACGGCCGCCTTCAATCCGCCGGCGCGCTGACCCTGAAAGCGGGCGGCACACTGGCCAACGCGGGCGTGGTGTCGGCCAATGACGGCGCCAGTGTCAGCGCGGGCGCCGCGTTGCTGAACCAGGGTTCCGTCCTGGCAGGCGGCGACCTGCTCGTCACCACACCGGGCGTGCTCGACAACGCAGGCCGATTGGTCGCCGGCATGAACGGCGAAGGCGCCCTTAACCAGCCGGGCAGCCTCACGCTGAAAGCCGGCCACATCCTTCATCGCGGCACCAGCCTGGCCGGCAAGGACCTGACGCTTGCCGCAGGCAACCTGGACCTTGCGCATGGCGCGCTGTCCGCAGCGGGCAACGTCACGCTGGCCACGCCGGGAGACATCGATGCCCGTCATGCCGTCGTACAGGGCGGCGGCGTGGAAATCTCAGCCGCCAACTTGAACAACCAGGCAGGCAAACTGACCTCGACCGGCGCGGCCGGCCTGACGCTGGCGGGCACGCTGGACAACACCGACGGGCTTATCGCCGCCGCGGGGGACTTGAACATCGCCGCCACCACGATCGTCAACCGCGAGGGCACGCTGGCGGGCGGCAATCTTGTACTGAAAGCCAGTGCCACCGTCGACAACCGCGCCGGTTTGATCCAGGCCGATAACGCCCTGACGCTGACGTCAGGGTCGCTGGATAACAGCGCCACGCTTGCGGTGGCGGGCGGAGCACCGAAGGGCGTGCTGGGCAAGGTGGTTGCCATCGTGGCGGACCGCGTCGACAACCAAGGCGGATCCATCCAGGCGGGGCAGGATCTGAGCCTGACCACGCGGGAACTGGATAACCAGGGCGGTGAGGTGGCCGCACAAGGCAACGCCCGCATCGTGGCCGACACCTTGAAGAATGGCCAGGGCAAGCTGCTGGCGGGCAACAGCCTGACCGTCATCGCGCAGGTCTTGCATGGCCTGGGCACGCTGCAATCGGCGGGCGATCTCAGCTTTCACTACGCGGGCGCGTTGAACCAGACGGGCGACCTGTCCAGCGGTCGCGATTTGAACCTGTCGCTGGGCGGGGCGCTGGATAACAGCGCCACCATCAGCGCTGGGCGCGACCTGAGCATCCAGGCGGATTCGCTGGTCAACCATGCCACCGGCCAGCTTCTGGCGGGCGGCGGCAACACCCTTGACGTCACGCACGGCCTGACCAACGCGGGCCTGATCGACGGCGCCATCACGCGCATCAACGCCGGCCGCGTGGACAACCTGGCCCGCATCTACGGCGACAAGGTCGCGATTCAGACCCACACGCTGGTCAACAGCGCCGGGGTAGGCGGGGGCGCGGTCATCGCGTCCCGTGGCGCCATGGACCTGGGCGTGGCTTCACTGGTGAATCGCGATCATGCGCTGATCTACGCCGGTGCGGACCTTGCCATTGGCGGCGCGCTGGATGCCGGCGGCAACGCGGCGGGGTACGCGGGGTCGTTGTTGAACTCGGGCGCCACCATCGAAGCGGCGGGCGACGCCCGCATTTCCGCGGCGTCGCTGCTTAACCAGAACGCCGGCTATAGCAGCCAGACGGTAGTGGTGTCTTCCCAGCCCAAGGTGTACTTCACCCCGGCGGGCAGCACCGACATGTACGACGCAGAGACCAACTGGCTGTGTGACGAGGTCACCCCTCAGTGCAGCAAGGACCCGGCTTGGCTGGACGACGATCCCGAGCGCATGTTCCTGCTGCCGTCCGACAAATATCCGGCGGCGCGCTACGGCCCCCCGTTCGACTACACCCCGGGTGGAAAACGCAAGGCGGGTGTCAGTTCGCCGATCGCGTTGGCTTATTACCCTGCCGACTACGTATGCAGCGGCGGCGACGCGGATACCGCATGCTGGGACATCCCCGAAGGCTTCGGCTATGCCTCCGACGCGCGCATATGGTCCGTTTTTGGCGTCACCCCGCCGACAGGCACTTTGCCTGTCTGGGTTCCCCCGGAAGCGCCCTGCTTTACCAACAGTCCGGAGTGCCTTGCAGAAGGCGCCCGCCGCAAAGCCTATGAAGCGGCCTATGCCGCGTACAAGGCGCCGTTCATGGCGCTGGACGCCCGCATCCGCGAATTCAACGCCGATTTCGGCAACCGCCTGGTCGGCACGCTGACCTACTACCAAGTCAACGAAACCGTCACCGAAACGCGCACGCTGTCGTCGGACCCGGGCAAGATCCTGTCCGGTGGCGCGATGACGCTGGCCGGTTCCGTTACCAACGACAAGAGTCAGATCGCCGCGGGCGGCGCGCTGCACGTGGCAGGCCCCGCCATCCACAACATAGGCGCGGGCGGCCAGCGCACCGTCGTGCGCGAGGGCACGGCCACGGTCTCGCAGGCGCGGTCCAAGGACCGCAAGGAATACTCCTCCGGCTACACGGCCACCCTGGCCGGTCAAGCCATCGAGCTTCCCGTGGGAACCTCGGGCGGACACACCAACGTCGCGTTGGCCGGATCGGCGCCGGGCAACACGGGTATCGGCAAGCCCGGCCCAGTGCTGGTCGCCAGCCTGGAACTGCCCGGCGGCACGGTGGTGCGCACCGTTTCCAACCCCGCCAGCATTCCCGACAACCAGCTGTTCACCGTAGACAAGCGCCCCGACGCGCCGTACCTCGTCGCGACCGACCCGCGCTTTATCGGCCAACGGCCCACGGTATCCAGCGACTACCTGTTCGATCTGCTGCGCAAGCCCGATGCATTGCCGGGTACCACGGTCGCGGGCGGGGCT
>NZ_JBLVOL010000013.1:0-20370 GCF_053543755.1 Achromobacter semiaridum
GTCGCGCGCGGCCTCCACGTCGCGGCGCACGATGCGGCCATGCGGGCCGGTGCCGGTCACGCCCAACAGGTCCACATGCCACTGCGCGGCCAAACGGCGCGCCAGGGGGCTGGCGAACAAGCGACCGCCGGGAACGGGGGCGGTGGAGGCGGGAGCCGCATCAGACGGAGAGGGGGCGGCCGTTGCGGTCGGCGCTCCAGCAACCGCCGCGGCCGCCCCGCCATGTTCCGCCAACGCGCGATCTACCGCCGAGGCATCTTCGCCTTCGGCGAGCAGCACGCCGATTACCGTGTTGATCGGCACCGACGCCGCGCCGGCCGGGACCACGATGCGGGCCAGCACGCCCGCATGCTCGGCGTTGATTTCGACGATGGCCTTTTCGGTTTCGATTTCCGCCAGCGCATCGCCGACGGCGACGGTGTCGCCTTCCTGCTTGAGCCACTGGTGCAGGTTGCCGCCCGACGTATCGGCGGCAACAGAGGGGAGCTTGATTAGGTGAGCCACGATGTTCGTCCTAGTTGGCGGCGCCGGCCAGATCGGGCCGGTAGTCGGCGGGGTCGTCGTATTCGACCAGTTCCAGCACGTTGCCTTCGGGGTCGCGGAAGAATGCCAGCCACGTGCCGGGGCGCACTTCCATGGGCGCGGGCGCGCTGTCAAAGACCACTCCCCGCGCTTGCAGGTTGCGCACCACGCCCGCCAGGTCGCGCACGATGAAGGTCAGGTAGGTGGCGCCCTGGCGATCCAGGATGGCCGCGCCGCGCACGGCGGATTCCGGCGCCACGTTCGGTTGCAGCAGCTTGATGCGTTCGCCGTACGGCGTCTGCAAGCGCGCCACGTCGTAGCCATGCGCGGTAAGGCCCGTGGCCCGTGCCTTGTCGGCGGGCACGCTGACGCGGTTCACCAGCTTCAGGCCGACCACGTCGGTGTAGAACGCCAGCAGCGCGTCCAGATCGCGGCAGCAAACGCCGACTTCCATCGGCACGGTCATGTGTAGCGCGTTCATGCCTGTTCCCCCAGATCGGCCAGCACGTCGGCCAGCCCGGCCAGCACCTCCTCGGTGTCAGCGAATGCCGCGCGTTCCAGCACCTTCGAGATGCTGGGCGACGCCTCGCCACCCGTGACGCGCTTGATCGGCTGATCCAGCCAGTCGAAATAGCGGCGCTGGATTTCATCGGACAGCATCGCGCCGTAGGACGTGCCACGCGCGCCTTGCTCCACGATCAGCACGTTGTTGGTCTTCTGGATGCTGGCGCCGATGGTGTCCCAGTCCAGGCTGGCGCGGTCCAGCGTGCGCAGGTCGATCACCTCGGCATCCACGCCCGCTTCCTCGGCTGCCTTCAACGCGCGGCTGACCATCGACAGGTACGTCAGGATGGTGACCTTGCCGCCCGTGCGGCGCACGCGCGCCTTGCCGAAAGGAATGGCGTAGTCCAGGTCGCCGTCGGGCACCTCGCCCGTCGAGGCGTACAGGTCCACGTGTTCGATTACCAGCACAGGGTCTTTCGAGGCCAGCGCGGTGTTCATCAGGCCCACGTAGTCATACGGCGTGGACGGCGCCACGATGCGCCAGCCGGGCGCGGTGGCGAAGATGCCGGCCGGGTCCATCGAGTGCTGCGAGCCATAGCCCGTGCCCATCGCAACCTTGGTGCGCAGCACGAACGGCACGTCGATGTCGCCGCCGAACATGTGGCGGGCCTTGCCGATCTGGTTGAAGATCTGGTCGGCCGCCACCCACATGAAGTCGGGGTACATGAATTCAACGATAGGCTTGTAGCGCCCGTCCATCGCCAGGCCGCCGCCCAGGCCCGCGAACGCGTTCTCGGAAATGGGCGTGCCCAGCACGCGGTCGGGGTACTTGTCCTTCAGCCCGCGCGTGGCGCCGTTGGTGCCGCCCTTCAAGCGGTGCACGTCTTCGCCAAGCACCACGACACCGGCGTCCGTTTCCATGCGGCGGTCCAGCACGTCGGCCACGGCATCGACAAACTTGCGTTCGACTTTCGCACCCGTGTGGTCGTCGGCGTCCTGGTAGCGCAGGCCGGCCAGTTCGGCGCCGTCACTGCGCAGGCCCACGTCGCGGAAGTCGGGGCGCGGCCACAGGTCGGCGCGCACGCGGCGCTTGCCGCCGTCAGCGGCTTCGGTCAGACGGCCGCACACGTCTTTCATGACGTCCTTGCAGCGCTGGCGCAGCGCGTCCACCTCGGCTTGCGTGATCAACTTGCGGCCGATCATTTCGGTAGCGATCTTGTCCAGCGGATCGCGTTGGCGCCACTGGGATTCTTCGTCCTTGGTGCGGTAGCCAAAGGCGCTGCCGGGGAACGGGCCGTTCTGGTGAAAGAAGCGGTACACGTCCACTTCAACGATCGTCGGGCCGTTGCCCGCGCGCATGTGCGCCACGGCTTCGGACATGGCCAGGTGCACGGCCAGCGGGTCCATGCCGTCAACCTTCCATGACGGAATATTGAACGCCAGGCCGCGTGCGGACAGGCGCGGTTCGGCGGTGGATTCTTCCACCGTGGTCGACACCGCGTAGCGGTTGTTCTCGATGAAAAAGCACAGCGGCGTTTTCCATGCGGCCGTCAGGTTCATCGTTTCCAGCACGGACCCGATGTTCACCGCGCCGTCGCCAAAGTAAGTCACGGCCACGCGGTCGGTGCCGGCGTGCTTGTGTGCCCAGCCCGCACCGGCCGCCAGCGGCACGCCGCCGCCCACGATGGCGTTGGTGCCCAGCGCGCCCGCTTCCAGCCAGCGCAGGTGCATGCTGCCGCCACGGCCCCGGCAGAACCCTTGCGCCAGGCCCATGATTTCGGCCAGCGTCTTTTGCAACACGTCGTCGATGGCGGGCGTGATCGGGTTGCGCGGGTCCAGGCCCAGCGGCGCCACGTGTTGCAGCGCCTTGGCCAGAAATTGATGGTGCCCGCGATGCGAGCCGTTGATCTGGTCGCCCGCGCCCAGCGCCAGCACCGACCCGACGGCGCCGCCTTCCTGGCCCACGGACGAATGCGCGGGGCCGTGCACCAAGCCTTCGGCGGCCAGGTCCAGCACGGCCTCTTCAAAGGCGCGGATCCAGTGCAGCTGGGTCAGCATCGTGCCCAGCAGGGCGGGGTCCGCCTGCTGCCAGTCACGCGCCTCGACCGTCAGTTGCCGCCAGGGCGCCTGGGGCTCAAGCGGTTGGTAGGTGGCCATGAGTGAATCTCCAGAATGTTTTTAAGCGTCGGTGCGGTTAGAGGTAGCTGTAGCGGCTCCAGCCGCCGTCGGCCACCAGGGTGTGTCCGGTGATGTAGGCGGCCTGGCGCGATGCCAGGAAGACCGCCAGGTCGGCCATTTCGGCCGGCTGCGCCATGCGGCGCAGCGGGGTGCGCTGCTTCAGGCGTTCGGGGTCCAGGCGGCCACGCGCGGCCAGGTCCCGTACCAGATCGGTCTCGACGTAGCCGGGGGCCAGCGCGTTCACGCGCACGCCCATCGGGCCCCATTCCACGGCCAGCGTTTCGGTCAGCAGCACCACCGCGCCCTTCGTGGCGCAATACGCCGCGCGGTCGGGCGCGGCCACCACGCCGTACATCGATGCCAGGTTGATGATGCTGCCCGCGCCCGCCGGCACCATGCGGCGGCCGGCCGCCTGCGCGCACAGGAACACGCCGGTCAGGTTGATGTCCACGGCGCGGCGCCATTCGTCCACGGTGACTTCCAGCGTGGGCTTGTTGGCCGAGATGCCGGCGTTGTTGACCAGCACGTCGATGCCGCCCCAGGCCTGTTCGACCTGGGCAAATGCACGCTCGACGGCGTCGGCGTCGGTGACGGACGCCTGCACGGCCATGGCCTGGCCGCCGGCCGAGGTCAGTTCGGTCACGGCGGCCTCCAGCGCGGCGGCGTCCATGTCCAGCAAGGCCACGCGCGCGCCCTGGCGCACGAACGCGTGGGCGGTGGCCAGGCCAATGCCCTTGGCGCCGCCGGTAATGACGACGCGTTGGCCGCGCAGGTCGCTATGGATGACTTCTGTGGTGTGGTCCAAGGTAGATGCCTGTAAAGGTTGTGCGTTGCGGCGGGGTCAGACCGCCAGCCATTCCTGGACCACGTCCTGGCGCTCGTGCAGCTGCGCGGGCGGTCCTTCGAACACGATGCGGCCGTGGCCCATGACGCTGACGCGCGTTGATACCTTCAGCGCGATCGTCAGCTTCTGCTCCACCAGCACCACCGACACGCCGCGCTTGTGGATATCGCGGATCACGTCGGCGATCACTTCCACGATCTTCGGCGCCAGCCCTTCGGTGGGTTCGTCGATCAGCATCACCTTGGGATTGCCCAGCAGCGAGCGGCACATCGTCAGCATCTGCTGTTCGCCGCCCGACAGGTTGCCGGCCTTTGTGTTGCTGCGTTCCTTCAGGCGCGGGAAGTAGTCGAACATCTGCGCCACCGTCCAATGGGGCGCGTCGTCGCGCTTGGGCTGTTCGCCCATGCGCAGGTTTTCGTCCACGGTCAGGTTGGCGAAGACCTCGCGTTCCTCGGGCACGAAGCCCACACCGGCGCGCGCGATTTCAAAGGGGCGCTTGTTGGTGATGTCGCGCCCTTCGATGGCGATGTGCCCGCCCGTTACGTCCACCAGGCCCATGATGCTTTTCATGGTGGTTGAGCGGCCGGCGCCGTTGCGCCCCAGCAGGCTGACGACTTCGCCGCGCCCGATGGAAAGATCGATGCCGTGCAGGATGTGGCTCTTGCCGTAGTGCGCGTGCACGCCCTGTAGGCTGAGCAGGGGCGCTTGCAGTGAGGCTTGCGTCGTCATACCGTTTCCTCTCCCAGATACGCGTCGCGCACGCGGGCGTCGCCACGGATGTCGGCGGGCGTACCGGTGGCAAGAATTTCGCCGTACACCAGCACGCTGATGCGGTCGGCCAGCGAGAACACCACCTGCATGTCGTGCTCGACGATCAGCAAGGTGCAGTCCCGCGTAACGTCCTTGATCAGCTCCACCGTGTAATCGACTTCGTGTTGCGACATGCCGGCCATGGGCTCGTCCAGCAAGATGACCTTCGGGCGCGAGGCCAGCGTCATGCCGATTTCCAGCGAGCGCTGCTCGGAATAGTTCAGGTCGCCCGCGGCCGTTTGCTGCTTGGCCGTCAGCCGCACTTTTTCCAGCAGGCGGTCCACGTCTTCATTGACGGCGCGGTGCCGCGCAATGGGTCGCCAGAAGTTGTAGACCAGCCCATGCATGCGCAAGACCGCCAGGCGCAGGTTCTCGCGCACCGACAGGCGCGGAAACACGTTGGTGATCTGGAACGAGCGGGCGAGACCCAGGCGGTTGATGGCTTCGGGGGGCAAACCGCCAATGGCGCGCGAACGCAGGTTGATGTCGCCCGAGGTGGGCGCGAACGAGCCCGACATCAGGTGGAACAGGGTGGACTTGCCCGCGCCGTTGGGGCCGATGACCGCATGGCGTTCACCGGCTTCAATGGCCAGGTTCACACCGCGAATGATCTGCGCTTGGCCAAAGGACTTGCGCACGTCGGTCAGGGTCAGGATGGAATGGCTCATTTTGCGGGCTCCAGCACGGGGGCGGCATCGCCGTCGTCGCGCCACAGGGCCAGCGCCCAGCGGCACGCCAACAGGCCCACGGCGAACAAGGCCAAGGGCACCAACCAGGTAGACAAAGCCAGCGGCGCCCAGTCGTGACCGAACAGCGGGATGGCGGGCCAGCCGGCGTCCGGGTTCATGGCCAGCAGCGCGCGGTAGTCGCGCGCGAACATGCGTTGCAGCAGCTCTACCAGGAAGACGGTGGCGGCGGTCAGCAGCAGGCCGGCAGCCACGGACACGACGGCGCGCGGCAGCCAGTTGGCCAGGCCGCGTTCGCGCAGCGACTTGGCGGCGCGCTGCACCAGCCCGACCAGGCCGTCCGGCACGAACAGCATCACCAGCACGAACAGAATGCCCTGGTACAGCAACCAGGAACGGGTAATGTCGGCCAGCGTTTGCGATAGAAACGTCAGCATCGCCGCGCCCAGAACCGGGCCCAGGAACGCGTTGACGCCGCCGATGTAGGCGAACAGCACCGCGTCGGTCGACAGCTTGACCTCGAACAGCACGTAGTTGCCCGCTTCGATGTTCAGCGCCTGCAAGCCGCCCGCGATGCCCGCGAACATGGCCGACAACGCAAACACCATGGTCTTGAGCGCATGCGGCCGATAGCCCAGGTAACGCAGCCGGTTGGCGTTTTCGCGCAGGCCGAGCGTCAGCCGGCCCAAGGGCGTGCGGGTCAGGCCATACAGCGCGGCCAGCGATATCAGCACCCAGGCCAGCACCAGGAAATAGACCTCGATGTCGGATCCGAAGGTGAAGCCCCAGGCCGGCATGCGCATGGCGGACACGCCCGCTTCGCCGCCGAACACGCCTTTCAAATGCGGCGCCAGGGCGTGCAGCAGTTCAGCCAGCGCCAACGTGATCATCGAAAAGTAGACGCCGGAACGCATGGTGGCGAACCAGCCCGCGACCAGGCCAAACAGCAGCCCGGCCACCCCGCCCACCAGCGGCATCAACGGCGTGGGCAACAAGCCCGCGCCGCCCAGCGCGTTCATGGCGTGAATGGTGGCAAAGGTGCCCACGCCGAAGTACGCGGCGTGACCAAAGGACAGCATGCCGCCCTGGCCCGCCAGCAGGTTGAAGGCGCAGGCGAACAGCGCGGCGATCAACATCTGCACCGCCGCCACCAGTTGGCCGGGCGGCAGCAGCCACGGCAAGGCGCATAACGCCGCCACGCAAACGATCAGCAGCAGCGCGCCGGATGCAGTACGGGTCTGGCTCATGCCTGTTCTCCCTTCAGGCCCGACGGCTTGACCAGCAGCACCACCAGCATCAGCAGGAAGGGCAGGGTGGCGGCCAGGCTGGAAATCTTCACGGTCATCAAACCGCCCACGCTTTCGGCCCATTCGCCCGCGCCGAACAGGCCGAACAGGGACGCCAGGCTGGCGTCGATACCCACCGAGAACGAACTGATCAGGCCGATCAGCAGCGAGGCGATCATGGCGCCTTCCAGCGAACCCAGGCCGCCCACTACGACCACCACAAACACCAGCACGCCCAATTCAAGCGCCATGTTCGGGTTGGTGGTGTAGAACGCGCCGGCCACCGCGCCCGCCAGCCCGGCCATCGCCGCGCCCACGCCGAACACGCTCATGAAAACCAGCGGCACGTTGTGGCCCAGCGCTTCGGCCATGCGCGGCCGATAGATGGCCGAGCGCACGACAATGCCCACCCGAGTGCGCGACAGCAGCAGGTAGATGACGGCAAACATCGCCAGCGACACGCCGCCCATCAGCAGGCGATAGAAGGGGTAGTCCGCGTCGAACACGCGAAAGGCCGCGAAGTTCAGGAAGGGCGGCACGCGGTAATCAACCGGAAAGTCGCCGTAGAACAGCTTGATGAGCTCGGCCACGATGAAGGCCAGGCCAAAGGTCACCAGCAGTTCCTGCGCGTGGCCGAACTTGTGCACGCGGCGCAGGAAAAAGCGTTCGACGCCCATGCCCAGCACGCCCGAGATGATCGTGGCCAGCACCAGCGCCGTCCAGAAGCCCGTGACGGGCGTCAGCGTGTAGGCGGCGTATGCGCCGATCATGTAGAACGAGGCGTGTGCAAAATTCAACACGCCCATCATTCCAAAAATCAGTGTCAGGCCCGCCGACACCATGAATAGCAGCAGGCCGTAAATCACGCCGTTCAACAGCGAGACGGTAAAGTATTCCATGTCCGCTCCATAATTCTTTCGCGTTCAAGCCCGTGGCTTGCGCGATCCATTGCGCACCTTGTTTTTCCGGCCCGCGCCGGCGGTGCGCTTTTTTGTCAGGCGACGAACAAGGCGGGCGCGCAGGTCGCGCGCCGCCTTGCCGGGCGTCTTATTGCGGACGCTGCATCTTGCAGGTGGCCTGCACCGGGGCGGACACATCCGCCGCCGCCAGCACCTTCACCGGTTCAAAGCCCATGTCAGTGCCGTCGGCTTTGTACTTGGCGTTCTTGCTGACCTTGGACACCACCATCGGCAGCTGCACCTGGTGGTCTTCGGCGCGCATCGTGTAGGTGCCCAACGTGGACGTGTAGGTGACCTTTTCCAGCGCCAGCGCCAGGTCCGGCACGGACAGCTTGCCGTCCTTGGGCTTGACCTGCTTTAGCGCTTCGCCCAGGAAGCGCACGCCGATAACGGTCTGCGGTTCGGTGTAGCTGGGGTAGTGGCCGGTCTTGGACTTGTAGTCCTCGGCAAACTTGGCGCCTTCGTCGCCGGCGGCTTCGATGTTGTACGGGTGCGCGATGTAGTGGCCCAGGGCCACGTCGCCGGCGTTGGCCAGGTTGCCCACCTGGTCCAGGAACACGGTGGCAAAGCGCACCTTCAGCCCGGCGGACTGCGTGGCCTTCATCAACAACAGCAGGTCGTTGGACCAGTTGCCGGTGATGACGGTGTCGGGCGTGGCCGAGCGGATGCGCGCCACATAGGGCGCGAAGTCCTGGATCTTGTTGACTTCGTGCAGCGTCTTGCCCACCACTTCATAGCCGTACTGCTTGGCAAAGCGCTCGGTGGCGCCTTCCATGTCCTGGCCCCAGGAATAGTTCTGGTTGATGGCGTACACGCGCTTGCCCAGCGTGCCGTCGGCCGACATCACCGACGCCAGCGACTTCACGCGCAAATCGGCGTTGGTGGTGAAACGGAAGTGGTAGAAGTGGCACTTCTGGCCGGTCAGTTCCAGCGCTTCGCCGCCCACGTTCAAGAAGACGACTTCCTTGCCCGGGTTGCGCAGGTTGTGCTTGCGCACGTCTTCGGTCAGCTGGCCGGAAATGGCGGACGACGAGCCCTGCACCAGCACCTGCACGCCTTCGGCGGCGGCCGCGCGGAAACGGTCGGACGCGCCCACCGGGCCGCCCTGGTTGTCGAACTCGACCAATTCCAGCGGTTGGCCATTCCAGCCGCCGGCGGCGTTGATGCGGTCCAGCTCATATTTGACCGCGGCGCGGAACATCAGGCCGGTCGAGGCCTGCGGGCCCGACAGCGTCTCGATCAGGCCGACCTTGACGGGTGCGGCGTGCGCCGATGCGGCGATGCCGGCCAGGCACAGCAGGCCGGTGGTAAAAGCCAATTTCATGCGTGTCTCCTCCGTGGAACGGGAGTGGTGTGTGCGTACGTAAAGATGCGTGCGACCGCCCTAGCAAGCGCGCTTGGTGGCGCCTATTCCATGGCCGTGAACGCGCAAATCGGGGAAGGGGATATCGCAAGATGGGGACGAACACCGTCGTGCTGCCGGGGGTGTCCGCCCTGTTGTCTCCGTCCTGTTTTTGCGGCGCTTCGGCCTTTGTTTTTTCTGACTGGCTTGCCTGAAAACGCGACTTGATTTACGCTTTCCGGACAAGTTGTCAGGTAACTTTATTAAGTTGTCTGATAAATAATAGGGCAAGCGTTTTTCTCGTGTCAAGCGGCGGATTCAGGAGTCCAATCACAGGGCCGTGGCGGCCGGGACACAAGGCGCGCCCACTTACACACGTTGGAGACAGGATGATTTCATTTGAAGGGCAGGTGGCCGCGATCACGGGCGCGGGCAATGGCATTGGCCTGGCGACGGCGCGCCTGATGGCCGCCCATGGCGCCCGGCTGGTGTTGACGGATATCGACGGCGCGCGGTTGGAAGAGATCGCGGCCGAGCTGGACCCGACGGGCCAACGTGTCTACACGCATGCGCTGGATGTGTCGGTGTCGCATGAATGCGAGCGCGTGTTCGAAGCGGCGGCCAAGCACTTTGGCGGGCTGGACCACTTGGTGCATTGCGCCGGCATCTATCCTGAGCAACTGGTCAAGGACACCAGCGACGAGGCGTGGCGCACGCTGATGCGCGTGAACCTGGACGGCACGTTCTACGTATGCCGCGCCGCCCAGCGCCAGCTGCGCCACAACGGGTCCATCGTGCTGCTGACCTCGTTGGCGGCGCAGCGCGGCAGCTACGCGCACGCGGCCTATTCCGCGTCCAAGGGCGCGGTGCAGAGCTTCACGCGCAGCCTGGCGCTGGAACTGGCGCCGCAGATCCGCGTGAATGCGGTGGCCCCAGGCATCATCGCCACGTCCATGACGCAGGACCTGATTGGCCAGAAGGGCACGCATCTGCTGGAAAGCACGCCGCTGCGCCGCTTCGGCACCGCCGAGGAAATTGCCGGATCGATCGCGTTCCTGTGTTCGCCGCTGGCCGGTTTCGTGACGGGCGAAGTCATGCAGGTCAACGGCGGCATCTACATCGCTTAAAGTGAAGGACGCCGCCATCACCTTTTCCCGATTTCCCATGTCGACGAATCACGATCAGGACACGCCGCGCAACCCGCCCAAGAGCTCGCTTTCCGCCGCCTTGGGAGATGCATTGGCTGAACAGATACGCCAGGGAGTGCTAGCCCCGGGCGACCGCCTGCCCACCGAAAAGCAGCTGACCGAAACCTATTCGGTCAGCCGCGCCGTGGTGCGCGAGGCCTTGGCGCGCTTGAAGTCCGAAGGCTTGATCACGTCGCAGCAAGGCAGCGGCGTGTTCGTGGACCCCAACTTCCAGCGCAACGCGTTTCGCATCGCCGCGCCCACGCCCGGCGACACCGAAGACCTGGAACACATCCTGGAATTGATGCTGTCCATCGAGGTCACCGCCGCGCGCTACGCGGCGCAGCGGCGCACGGATCAAGACCTGAAGAAGATGCGCCAGGCGTTGGTCGGCATGGAATACGCGCTGATCAACGACAAGCTGGGCGACGAAGAGGACTACCAGTTTCACCAGGCCATCGTGCAGGCCACGCACAACCCGCATCTGGTGTCCCTCAATGATTATCTGGAAGCCAATGTGCGGCGCGTGATCCGCAGCGCGCGTAACAACACGGCGCGCCGTTATGCCGAACGGATGGCCGCTGTGCAAAGCGAGCATCAGGCCATTTTCGTGGCCATCGAAGGCTCGGACCCCGACGCCGCCGGCCGCGCCGCCGAACAGCATCTGCGCAACGCGGCGGACCGGCTGCGTTTATTCCAGGCCGAGCGCCCCGCGCCGGTGTAAGCGGCGGGGCGGTTACGGGCAACGGCGCCGCCTTCGCCCGTTTCGGGCCACACTTTTCGGCCGCTACTACGCGAAGGTCTGCTCCATTTCGCGCCGGAACTGCACCGCCGTCGACCGCTCGTCATATTCCACGTCGCGCCAGCGTATTGCCTGCGACTGGCGCACCGGGTGCTTGAGCTTGACCTGATGCGACAAGCCCAGCGGCAAATAGCCTTCTTCGACGGAATCGCGCGCCGGCATCAGCCGGCCATACACCGTGTAGCCGCCTTCGCCGTCCAGGATCTGGCCGGCCTGCAAGTCGCGCTTGGCGGTGGCCACCACGTCGCCGTGCCAGCCGGCGGGCGCGCCCGTGGGTTCGCGCCGCAAGCCCACGCTGGCCACGCTGATGCCAAGCTCAAGACCGATCAGGTGATAAGGCTTGTACATGGCGGTGTAGTTGCCGCTGGGGTCGGTGACCAGGCCGTATTCCTGGAAGCAGCGGCGCACGTAGTCGCTGTCGGCCGCCAGCGTCACGTACACGCCCCAGCGCAGGTCGCGAAACACCGGGCGGCCGTCGCGTTCCAGCGATGAAATGACTTCCACCTGGCCGCGGTGATGCAGAATGCCGCCGTCCTCGCGCGGGCGCAGCACCCGTGCCAGATCGTCCACGCCGCACGGCGGAAAGTGCAGGCCGGACGGTGACGGCAACAGGCCCGTGGCGTTGGACACCGCCGCCATCTCGATGGCGCTTTTGGTGCCGTCCAGAAAGCTGTTGAACATCTGCGCGTTGAAGTCGCCGGCGGCCACCATTTCGGCGGTGAAGCCGTAGTACGGCCAGACGGTGTCGGGTGTCGACGTGTGGAACTCCGGCAGGTACTTGGTGCCCTTGCCCGCCGCCATGACTTCAAAGCCCGAGGCACGCGCCCAGTCCACCATTTCGCAGATCAGCGCGGGCTGATCGCCATAGGCCAGCGAATAGACGATGCCCGCCTCGCGCGCGCGGCGCGCCAGCAGCGGGCCGGCCAGGGCGTCGGCTTCGACGTTGACCATGATGATGTGCTTGCCGTATTCGCAGCAGGCCAGCACGTGGGTGATGCCGGCGGCGGCCTGCCCGGTGGCGTCGATGACGATGTCGACCTCGGGGCTGGCGATAACCGCCAGCGGGTCGTCGCTGAAGAAGACCTTGCCGTTTTTCAGGGCGTCATTGGTGCTGGCGGCGTTCAGCGCCGTGGCCGGCCAGCCCACCCGCGTCAGCGCCGCCCGGGCGCGGTCGGGCGCCAGGTCCGCCACCGCCACCAGCCGCATCCCCGGCGTGCGTGGGGCCTGGCTCATGAACATGGCGCCGAACTTTCCGGCGCCCAGCAATGCAACACGCAAAGGCTTGTGATCGGCTTCTCGTTGCTTGAGCAGACGGTACAGATTCATGGTGCGGGCTCCTCCGGGGTGGGGGTACAGCCAACACAGAATAGTCCTAAATCATGACGGCTGAACAGCAGCCGCCCGGACTCATTCATCCGCCGTATAGAGCTCGCCGGCCAGCACGTTGCGCCAGTTTTTCCAGGTGATGCGGGGGCGGTCGGTGACCTGGCGGTTATAGGGCGCGTCAAACAGAATGTGCTTCCAGCGCGGCTTCACGGCGCCTTCGATATGCGGCTTGTCGTCGATCAGCAGGTCGCCGTGCACCAGCGTCTTGTCCTTGGTCAGGATCAGCCGGGCGGTGGCGTCGCGCCCCAGGTTCTTTTCCACCCACAAGTACTTTTCCGCCACGCAGTTTTCAAACTGCGACAGCGGCGACGAGCAGATGCGCACGTCCATGCCCAAGGCCAGCAGTTCTTGCACGGCTTGCAGCGCGCCGGGCACGGGCGGCAGGTTGCGGATGAAGCCGGGCGCCGTATAGATGGCTTCGGCCATGCCGCGAAGTTCGGGTGGATAGTCTTCGCGGATGTGGAAGGACTTGCGGTCTTCGAATTCAATGGGGGCGATATCGGGATGGCGCACGCGCCAGGCGTCGATGAACGCGTGTTCGAAATCGGCCAGCACGCCGTCTTGGTCCAGCAGGATGATCATGGCGATCCCAGGGGTTGCAACCCAGCGATTGTGCCAGAGCGCGGCTACGCGTCCAGCGGCCGGGATTGGGCAACGATCCGGTAACGGCTGCCGCCCGACAGGGACTCCGACGCCACCAGCACCAGGCGGTCATAGCGCCATATCAGCGGTGTCCGGACGCCGTCAGCGGCGTTGTCGGGTGGGCGCGGAGGCGGCTCCGCGCGTTCGATGTTGCGCAGCAGCGTGACGTGAGGGCGAAAAGGTTGGGGCGGCTTGGCAAGGCCGTATCCCGCCAGCCGTTGCCAAAGACCGTCGTGCACCGCTTGCAGCGCGGGCGGCGTGTCACGCGGCCCGGCCCACAGAATGCGCGGGCGCTGAAAGACGCCCAGGTGGTCCAGCGGCACCTCGCCCGGCGCGATGCAATAGGCGGGCGTGGCGGCTGCCAACTCGTCGGCCAATTGCGCCTCGACCGGGCCCAGAAAGGCCAGGGTCAGATGCAGCGTTTCGGTGCGCATGACGCGCCCACCGCAAGCGGGGCGGGCGGCTTGCGCCCACTGGGCCAGCGATGCTGCCAGTTGCGGTGACGGCCACAGGGCGTAGAAAAGGCGGACGGTGGACATGCGCCGATTGTAGGCGCGCCGTCTGCTGTCTGCTGTCTGCCGTTCGCCGTCCGACCTGCGCCGTCCAACCTGCGCCGAGCGCCCCTCGCCCCGCGCTTTCGGACGGGCGTCGGGCGATGGATCAGCTGCCGGTGTTTTCCGACTTGCGCAGGCGTGACAGCGCGGTGTCGAAGCGTTCGACGCCCGGGCGCGCAGGGCGGTCAAAACGTTCCACGCCGGGTCGCGCCGGCTTGTCGAATCGTTCCACCCCCGGTCGGGCGGGCGCATCGAAGCGCTCGACGCCTGGGCGGTTGAAGCGTTCCACGCGTTGCGGGGTTTGCGTCTTGGCTTGCACGCTTTGGGCGGCGGCCTGTTCGCGCTTGGCGATGATTTCTTCGGCGCGCTGGTGGTGCGGCGCCATCTTGCGCACCATCACGCGGCCATCGCGGGGAAAGTAATTGATGCGACGCGCGTGCACGTCGCCCAGGTCCTTGCCCTTGACCGGAATGCCTTCCATCTTCAGATAGTTCAAGACGAAGATGGCGTTGCGTTCGCCGATGTTCATCTGCTGCATGGCGCTAAGCACCGCGCCGCCGCCGAACACCTTGGCTTCCAGTCGGTCGCGCGAGGCGCCGGCCTTGAGCAATTCGTTGATCAGCACTTCCATGGCGAACGCGCCGTAGCGCATCGTCGCCGAGGCGGGCGACTGCATGTCGCCTTCCGGCAACATGAAGTGGTTCATGCCGCCCACGCCGGTAACCGGATCGTGAATACAGGCGGCAACACACGACCCGAGTACGGTCGAAATCATCAGGTCTTCGTCGGTGACGTAGTACTCGTTGGGGAGTACCTTCACCGCCTGACACTGGAACGCGCTATCGAAATAGTGGCGCGTTGCACGGGCTTCAAGACGGGCGACCATGGGACTTATCAGGCAAGAACGGCGATTGGGACACGAAGGACGGTGCTCGGCAAAACGTTGAATGTTTCAAAAAGTATAGAAAAATTTCGCTTTATTCTTACATATCCCGCGAGACAACGGGGGAAATGCTTGTAACGGCGGCGAACGATACGTCCCTGATTCATAACGCGCTTTGCCTCCATGGCGGCGACCCGCCACGACGCGAATGACGCCGCGGCGCGGGCGGGCGTCAGCAACGACGCCTGGAAATCATCGTACACAGGCGCGCGCGCGGTCTTTCCCCGGATCACGGGGACGTTCCGGCTTTATACGTAGCTTTAGAGATTGGGCAGGGCGGTTTTAGAACCGGGTGCTGCGCGTGACCGACCAGCGCGCCGACAAGGCGCCCAGCGCGGCCGATGCCACCACGGCAGCCACCAGCACCGGCGTGCCCGGCAGGTGTAGCGCGAACTCGGCGCCGTAGCTGCGGGCCAGCCCCAGCAGCGCCTCGTTCAAGGGCGACAGGGCGATGGCGGACACCCCGATCGCCAGCAGCGACGCCACGGCGCCGGACAGTGCGCCCAGGTACAGGAACGGACGCCGCACGAAGGATTCCGTGGCCCCAACCAGCCGGGCGACGGCGATTTCCTCGCGTTGCGACAGCGCTTGCATGCGCACGGTGTTGAACACCGTGGCCAGCACCACCACGGCCACGCAGGCGGCCAGGAAGCCCAGGCCGATACGGGCAAAGCGCAGAATGGCCTCCAGCCGCTGCACCCAGGCGCTGTCAAGCTGCACCAGGTCAACGTGGTTCCATTGCTTCCAGTCGGCGGCCAGTTTGTCGGCGCGCCCGGCCAGGTTGTCGCCATCGGCCAGCGTGACGACCACGGCGTCCGGCAGCGGGTTGCCGGGCAGGACCGCCAGCGCCTGCTGCCACGCCGGGTTGGCGCGCAGGTCAGCAAGGGCGGCGTCGCGCCCCACCACGCGCACCGCGCGCACGTCGTTCTGGTAATCGTCCTTGATGCGCTTGGCCACATCGGCGGCCGCGCCGGCGGGGGCGTCCACGCGCATGAACACGGTGACTTCGGGCGTGACGGACATTTCGCGCGCCACCGGTTGCACCGACACCAGGATGGCGCTGCCCAGCAGGGGCAGGGCCAGCGCCAGCGCCATCACCAGCAGGTTGGCCAAGGACGAAAATGGTTGTTTGGCCAGGCGGCGCACGGTAACCATCAACGCATAGCGGTGTTGCCGCAGCCAGGCGTTCATGCCGGTTCTCCCGGAAAGCCCATGCCCGGTTCGGCGCGGCTGCCGGTGCGCGGCGTGGCGGCGGCGGGTTGCCCGGCGTCGGGCGGTTGCGACGGGCCGTGCGAATCGGCGAACTTGCCCGGGTCAATGCGCAGCGTGCGCGTGGCGTAGCGCGCCATCAGTTCCTGGTCGTGCGAAGCGATCAGCGTCGTGACGCCCACGCGGTTGAAATCGCGAAACACGTTCATGATGCGCTGCGCGTTGTCATGGTCAAGGTTGGCGGTGGGTTCGTCGGCGATCAGGATGGCGGGCCGGTTCACGATGGCCCGCGCAATCGCCAGGCGCTGCTGTTCGCCGCCGGACAATTCAATGGGGTTCAGGTCTTCTTTACCCGACAGGCCCACCTTGTCCAGCGCGGCGCGGGCGCGCGCGGCCGCCGAATCCCAGGGGTGGCCCTGCACCGCCAGCGGCAGCATCACGTTTTCGAACGCGCTGCGATCGAACAACAGGTGCGTGTCCTGCAAGATGACGCCCACGGCGCGGCGCAGGTAAGGGCGCGCGCGGGCAGGCAGCTTGTCCAGCCGTTGTCCGTTGACCTGGATGGACCCGCGGCTGGCGGGCTCCAACCCGCCGATCAGCTTGAGCAGCGTGGATTTGCCGGCGCCTGACGGCCCGGATACGAAAACGAATTCTCCCGCGCTTACGCGGAAGTTGATGTCGGCCAGGATATTTCGGCCGCGACCATATGATTTGAATACGTGCTGGAATTCGATCATGGCGGCTGTCGGATGAAGCCGCAATAGTAACTCGGGGACAGGATCGGGGCGTAAGGCGTTTCGTGCCCGGGCTGTGAAAAAGCGTTTCGGTGTGACCGGATGGACACGTTTTGAGCAGAACGAAACAAACGCATCTTCGGACCCCACGCAATCGAAAAAAGGCGTCCCCGTTTTCGAACGAAAACGCCGATTGATTTCGCCAGTGTCCCTAAATTTCAAGGGAATTCCCGGATGTGCCGGCCGTTGCGTGGACGCTACCATCCGCCCCATGCGTCGGCCCAACCCGGTCGAGGCAAGGCTCGATTTGTCCCACACGGAGATCACGATGAAAGTACTGAAACTCGCTGCAATTGGCGCGGCACTGTTTGCCGCATCCACGGCTGCCAATGCGGGCGCGACCTTCGATAACGTTAAAAAGAAAGGGTTTGTCCAATGCGGGGTTTCAACGGGCATTCCGGGTTTCTCGATTGCTGACAGCAAGGGCGAGTACAAGGGCATCGACGTGGACCTGTGCCGCGCCATCGCCTCGACCATGTTTGGCGACGCCACCAAGGTCAAGTTCACGCCCCTGAACACGCAGCAACGCTTCACCGCGCTGCAATCCGGCGAAGTCGACGTGCTGACCCGCAACACCACCGTGACGCTGACCCGCGACACGACGCTGGGCCTGATCGGCGTGGGCGTGAACTACTACGACTCGCAAGGCGTCATGGTCTCGAAGGATCTGAACGTCAAGAGCGCCAAGGAACTGAACGGCGCCACGATCTGCGTGCAACCGGGCACGACCACCGAACTAAACCTGGCCGACTGGTTCCGCGGCCAGAAGATCGAATTCAAGCCGGTTGTGATCGACAAGTACGACGAAATCATCCGCGCCTTCTCGGCCGGCCGCTGCGACGCCTTCACGACCGACAAGTCGCAACTGGCTTCGACGCGCACCACGCTCGAGAACCCGGACAAGTACGTCATCCTGCCGGAAGACTTCTCCAAGGAGCCGCTGGGCCCCATGGTCCGCCAGGGCGACGAGCAATGGTTCAACATCGTGCGCTGGTCGCTGAACGCCATGCTGGAAGCAGAGGAATACGGCATCACCAAGGCCAACGTCGATGAAATGACCAAGAGCCCCAACCCCAACATCCAGCGCATCCTGGGCGTGACCCCGGGCATGGGCAAGAACCTGGGCGTGGACGACAAGTGGGCCTACAACATCATCAAGAACGTGGGCAACTACGGTGAAAGCTTCGAAAACACGCTGGGCAAGAACAGCGCGATGAAGCTGGAGCGTGGTTTGAACGCGTCGTACAAGCAAGGCGGTTTGATGTACGGCTGGCCGGTGCGCTAACACACGGCTGCCCGGCAAAACGGAGCCTTAGCGCTCCGTTTTGCCTAGCCCGCCACCGAGCGGGCGGCAGGAGTGGGGGGCGTGGCCTTGCCGGCGTTGCCACCCGGTGTACGACTTCTGTAGATTCATCATGACGACTTCCAATAGAAACGCCCCAATTTCGGCTCCTCGCCGGCGGCTGAACTGGAATGACCCCGGAGTGCGCTCCGTGGTCTACCAGGTGCTTGCGCTGGCCGCGGTAGCCTGGGCCGTGTGGTTCCTGGTTTCCAACACGCTGCATAACCTGTCCGTGCGCAACATCGCCACGGGCTTCGGTTTTCTAAGCCGTGAAGCCGGGTTTGCGATCGGTGAAACCGCCATCGCCTACACCCCCGCCAATGATTACGGCCGCGCCATCCTGGTCGGCCTGCTCAACACGCTACGCGTTGCCGTCATCGGCATCGTGCTGGCCACCATCCTTGGTACCCTGATCGGTATCGGCCGCTTGTCCAAGAACTGGCTCGTCGCCAAGATCACCTCGGTTTACGTCGAAGTGATGCGCAACGTGCCGCTCTTGCTGCAACTGTTCTTCTGGTACGCGCTGATCACGGAAAACATGCCGGGCCCGCGCCAGGCGCACAACCCGCTTCCCGGCGTGTTCATCTCCAACCGGGGCCTGAAAGTGCCCGGGCTGGAAGGCAATTCGCTGGACTGGATGCTGGCGGGCCTGGGCCTTGCCATCGTCGCGATCATCTTTCTTGGCCACTACGGCAAGAAGCGCCACGAAGCCACCGGCCACATGTTCCCGCTGGGCCGCTGGGCCATCGGTTTGCTTATCGGCCTGCCGTTCATCGGCTGGCTGGTCAGCGGCGCGTCCCTGACGCTGGACATGCCGGAACTCAAGGGCTTTAACTTCTCGGGCGGCTTGACGCTGTCGCCGGAATTCGCCGCATTGCTGGCGGGCCTGGTGATCTATACGTCGGCGTTCATTGCCGAAGTGGTGCGCTCGGGCATCCAGGCCGTCAACAACGGCCAATGGGAAGCCGCCGGTTCGCTGGGCTTGCCGCGCGCCAAGGTGCTGCGCCTGGTCATCCTGCCGCAGGCACTGCGCGTGATCATCCCCCCGATGACCAGCCAGTACCTGAACCTGACCAAGAACAGCTCGCTGGCGGTCGCCATCGGCTACCCCGACATCGTGTCGGTCGTGAACACCACGCTGAACCAGACGGGCCAGGCCATCGAGGGCATTCTCATCATCATGGGCGCGTACCTGACGGTCAGCCTGTCGATCTCGATATTCATGAACTGGTACAACAAGCGCATCGCGCTGGTGGAGCGTTGAGATGAGCAGCACTACGCATACCCCCACCGAAGCCATGCCGCCGCCCAGCACCCATGTGGGCGCGTGGCCCTGGCTTAGATCCCGCCTGTTCTCGTCGCCGCTGAACATCCTGATCACGGTACTGCTGGCGTGGTTCCTGTTGATGTCGGTGCCGGCGCTGCTGGAATGGGCGTTCTTCAAGGCCGACTTCAACGCGGCCAACGCCCAGGAATGCCGCGCTTCCGGTGGCGCCTGCTGGGCGTTCATCATCGAGAAGCACCGGCTGATCCTGTTCGGCACCTATCCGTTCGACGAGCAATGGCGTCCGCTGATCGCCACCATCATCCTGGTGGCGGTCATTGTTTGCAGCGGCATCCGTCGTTTCTGGAACTGGAAGCTGGCAGTCATCTGGGTCGTCGGCCTGACCGCCGTGGCGCTGTTGATGTGGGGCGGCGTGTTCGGCCTGACCTACGTCGAGAACGCCCGCTGGGGCGGCCTGCCGCTGACGCTGATCCTGTCCACGTTCGGCATCGCCTTTGCGTTCCCCATCGGCGTGCTGCTGGCCCTGGGCCGGCGTTCAAAAATGCCCGCCATCAAGGCGCTGTGCGTCGTGTACATCGAGCTGATCCGTGGCGTGCCGCTGATCAGCCTGCTGTTCATGTCGTCGGTGATGCTGCCCTTGTTCCTGCCGGAAGGCTTTTCGATCGACAAGCTACTGCGCGCGCAGATCGCCATCATCATGTTCGCCGCGGCCTACATCGCGGAAACGGTGCGTGGCGGCTTGCAGGCGATCCCGAAAGGGCAGTACGAAGGCGCGGATTCGCTGGGCCTGAACTACTGGCAGCAGATGCGCAAGATCATCTTGCCGCAAGCGCTGAAGATCGTGATTCCGCCGCTGGTCAGCATTTTCATTGCGCTGTTCAAAGACACGTCGCTGGTCGTCATCATCGGTATCTTCGATTTGACGCTGGCAGCCAAGGCGGCTTTGTCAGATGCGGCATGGCGCGGATTCGGCGTAGAGGCCTACCTGTTCATCTCGGCGATCTACTTCGTGTTCTGCTTTTCCATGTCCAAGTACAGTCAGGCGCTTGAAAAACGTCTTGCGACTGATCACAAACGCTAGCCACTGGCGGGGGG
>NZ_JBLVOL010000013.1:20442-25254 GCF_053543755.1 Achromobacter semiaridum
CCCGCAGCGATATTTACGGGAGTACAGGCATGTCGGATGCCATTATTCGTATGCAGGACGTGAACAAGTGGTACGGGCAGTTCCACGTGTTGCGCAATATCAATCTGGACGTGGCGCAAGGCGAGCGCATCGTGGTGTGCGGCCCTTCGGGGTCGGGCAAGTCCACGATGATCCGCTGCATCAACCGTCTGGAAGAGCACCAGAAAGGCCACATCATCGTGGACGGCACGGAGCTGACAAATGACCTGAAGCACATCGAGACGATCCGCAAGGACGTCGGCATGGTGTTCCAGCACTTCAACTTGTTCCCGCACCTGACCGTGCTGGAAAATCTGACGCTGGGCCCCATGTGGGTGCTGAAAAAGCCGCGCGCGGAAGCCGAGGCCACGGCCATGAAATACCTGGAACGCGTACGCATTCCGGAACAGGCCAAGAAATTCCCCGGCCAGCTCTCAGGCGGCCAACAACAGCGCGTGGCCATCGCCCGTTCGCTGTGCATGAACCCCAAGATCATGCTGTTCGATGAGCCCACTTCGGCGCTTGACCCCGAAATGGTCAAGGAAGTGCTGGACGTAATGGTGTCGCTGGCCCAGGAAAGCGGCATGACGATGATCTGCGTAACCCACGAAATGGGCTTCGCCCGCAAGGTCGCCAACCGCGTCATTTTCATGGACCGTGGCGAGATCATCGAACAGAACAACCCGGATGAATTTTTCGATAATCCGCAGAACGAACGCACCAAACTGTTCTTGAGCCAGATCTTGCATTGATCGGCTGAAGATTAGAAAAGTCGTTTGCGGTAAGCGCCCCAAGAGTCGGATTTTGGTCCGACTGTTGGGGTGTTTTTATTATTGCGGCGGTATGCGGGGGCTGATGAAGCGCGGGTTGGGTCGGTGGAAGTTCGATGCGTTCGGGGGCTTAGTGTGTAGCGCTGCGGCATTTCGATATGCGGGCGGTTTCGGCGAAAAGCGAGCATGCGCGTCACCGCACCGACATCCGAGCCTGGCCGCTTACCTGGCCGCTTAGGGCCACTTGTGGCCGCGCAGCGGCCATAACCCTCCGCTCCCGTGTCAGCTCTAAATATCGGCTACATCGCGCAGCCGTACGCCGGAGAAGTTGGCCGCACTCAATGCATCAAACATCGCGCGGTCGCAGATAGGCGGTGCTCCCATGCGATCCTGGCGGAAGATATGGGCGTCTCCCACAACATCCTGTTTGATCACCAAGCTGGCTCCGCCAACGAGGCTATAGAGCTTCTCGTCCTGGCCTGTCTGATAATTGCGGTCGAGCTTGATCCTCACGCGCGAAGCGGCTTCATCCAGGGCATCGAGTCTGCGCAGCACATTGCCAAGGTAGTACTGAGGACCGAGGCTGCCGTCAGCAAGGCTGAAGTCGCATGCCACAAAGGCAAACGCCTCGGCGTCCAATTGCTCAAACAGTTGCTTCAACGGCTCCGACACAATCCATATGCCAGCGAGCTCTTCCAGATCGCGTGGCATTCCGCCTTTCTCGGGTACATGAACCAGGTGCGGACGCTCCGGATACTGATCTGGCATTCCATTAGGACGCGAGACGACATTCATCCCCGGATCGATCAGCGTCTGTTCGTTGGCAATTTCTATGCCGGGAACCCTGCCGTTTCCCAAGAAGCTGGCGTCGATCAGGAAAAATTTTCCCTTATGCGATGCGGCTTCGCCTGACACTTCAATGGCGGTGGGTTCGGTCACGGTGGGTTCCATCATGGATGTAGGCGCAGAACGGGAATGCAGGTGCGCCGATGCTAACGGGGCTTTAACGCAGCCACAAGTTCCGTCGAAGTGCTGCCTATCGTGTGCGGGAGCGTAGTTTCCCAAAAGACGACGTACGGCCAGAAGCGGTCGGCCGACGATTCTGGATATGCTGTTTCCACATATAAGCAACCCGAAATTCTGGTTCCTGGCGAAATGATGACGAACGTTCGAGCGGGCTATGAGCAGCAACTATGCGATCTCGTCGAATCCTCTGAGCAACTGATGGCTGCGCTGCGGGCGGTTCGCTGCCTTGGTTTGCCCTCCTGGTGCATTGGTGCAGGGGCCATCAGATCTTTGGTTTGGGATAGTTTGCATGGCTTTCAGGAGCCCTCGAACTTGGATGACGTGGACGTTGCATACTTTGATGCCGACGCGCCTCTAGCGCTGGATGCCGAACTTCAAGAGCGGTTGCAGTTGCTCCTTCCCTCGCTAACTTGGGAAGTGACAAACCAGGCAACAGTGCATGAGTGGTTCGCAGAAGCGCTCGGCCAAGCGGTTTCACCCCTGACGTCTTTGGACGATGGGCTGGCCACTTGGCCAGAGTTTGCCACCTGCGTTGGCATTTACCTGGACGATGATGAATCATTGAAGGTCATAGCGCCGTACGGATTGAATGACCTGTTTGAACTGCGAGTTCGGCACAACCCTCGGCGGGCGAGCGTCTCAACGTTTATGCATCGCGTGCATTCCAAGCGATTTGGCCACCGTTGGCCTCGGCTTTCAATCTGTACACCCTGATCGCACGTAGGACCGCTGTGGGCGGAAAGGCGTCCCTCATCACCTAGAAACCGCCGCGATAAACTCGCAATTCAGACGGAGGCACGAACATGAAGCCACGAGTTACCGTTATCACCCTGGGCGTTGAAGATCTTGACGTGTCGTTGAGCTTCTACCGGGATGGGTTAGGCCTTTCCAGCGACGGCATTGTAGGCAGGGAATTCGAGCACGGCGCCGTTGCGTTTTTGGATTTGCAGTCCGGCGTGCGCTTGGCGCTTTGGCCGCAGAGCAGCATTTCTCATGACACAGGATTGACGTCAGTGCCGTTCAATCCGACCCAGATGACGCTGGGTCACAATGTCTCATCAAAGCTCGAAGTGGACACTGTCATGGCGCAGGCCGGTGCGGCTGGGGCAACGATCGTCAAGCCACCGCATGAAACGTTCTGGGGGGGTTACTCGGGGTACTTTCAGGACCCCGACGGACATCTCTGGGAAATTGTCTGGAATCCGCAGTGGTTAGAGTGAAAGCTGATCTGGCGCGGCAACTGAACTGCCGGCCAAAGTAGCCGCCGCCATGGCGCGGCCCGCAATCATGTCTTCGAACAGGGCCGCGAGATTCGGGGCAACGTCGCGCGTGTCCTCGAATTCCGGCTCGATGCCGTGCACGATGCGGCCCGAGTCGCGTTCTATCGCCAGGAATTCGTACGCGCCGGCAACGCTCATGTAGATCGGCGTGTGCTGTTGCCAGAAGTCCAGGACCGCCTGCCGGCCGGCGTCGTCCAGCGCGGCCTCCAGGCTGATATCGCGCAGGGTGTGCCAGGCAAAGGCGCTGTCCGCCGTGCAGTCATGATCGGCTGCGCTCAGGAACCAGCGTGTCTGGTCCGCGTTGTGCAATTCGGTGAATGTCGCCAGGAAAGCGCCATAGCCGTGCGCGTCGCACGGGGCGGCCGCTGGCGTCGAGGTGGGTGTGGTCCGCAGCACCGTCCAGCCACGAGCGGCGAGATAATCCAGGAAGCGTTGTGGCTGCGATGTCATGTCGGTTTCCTCGGAGGGGGTATCGATGATATTGCAATCTGGCGCTTTGTTTAAACGCTTTGTTTATGACGCGCGTGGTCAAAAGAAAACACGATCTCCCCGCCCAAGGTTGACCAAACTAGGGCATCCGCACCCAGTATCTCTTTGTTACGCCAATCTCCTCCCTGCGGTATGCTACTGACCGCCATAGATCTGGAGTGAGGAGAAAAACATCATGACGAACACCCCCCGTAGCGCGGTCCGCCGTGCCTTGTTGCAGGGCGCCGTGGCGCTGGCCGCGACCTTGCCGTTTGGTGCGCCCGCGCTGGCGCAGGCGACTGATTTTCCGACGAAGCCGATCCGCTTTGTTGTGCCGTACCCGCCTGGCGGTCCGCTGGACACCATGGCCCGCATGTTGGCCGAGAAGGTGCGCGGTTCGCTGGGTCAGCCCGTGATCGTGGAAAACCGCTCGGGTGCGGGTGGCAACATTGGCGCCGACCTGGTGGCCAAGGCGCCCGCCGATGGCTACACGCTAGTGATGGGCGCGGTGGCCACGCATGCGATCAACCCGTGGTTGTTCGCGAACCTGCCCTACGACCCGGTCAAGGATTTTGCGCCCGTGACGATCGTGGCGTCGGTGCCGAACGTGTTGGTGATGAACGTTGAGTTCGCCGACAAGAACAAGATCAAGACCCTGGCCGACCTGATCGACTACGCCAAGAAGAATCCGGGCAAGCTGAACTACGGTTCGGGCGGCAACGGCAGCGCGGGCCACCTGTCGGGCGAGCTGCTGAAGGCGCGTGCCGGCATCAATGTCGAACACATTCCTTACCAGGGCGCGGCGCCCGCGCAGTTGGCGCTGTTGTCGGGTCAGTCGGATTTCATGTTCGACAATCTGGCGGCGTCGGCGCCGTTGATCAAGGACGGCAAGGTGAAGGCGCTGGCGGTGACGACGGCCAAGCGTTCGTCGTTGCTGGCGGATGTGCCGACGGTTGAAGAGTCGGGCGTGAAGGGCTTTGATCTGGGCACGTGGTTTGGCGTGTTCACGACGGGTGGCACGCCCGCGCCGGTGGTGGCCAAGCTGAACAAGGCGTATGCCGACGCGATGCAGCAGCCGGATGTGAAGCAACGCCTGTTGACGATGGGTTCGGAAGCCGCGCCGATGACGCCGGAAGCCTTTGCTGACTTCGTGAAGAGCGAGAAGTCGAAGTACCAGGAAATCGTGAAGATTTCTGGCGCGAGCTTGAATTGATGGATCGTTGATTCAACGCGACGGCAGTTTTGGGGGG
>NZ_JBLVOL010000013.1:25282-49669 GCF_053543755.1 Achromobacter semiaridum
GCGCCCCCCTTTCATTTATGGCGTGCGGATCTACGGAGTGTGGGCCTACGGAGTGTGGATCTACCACGTACGGATCTTCGGCGTGCTTATCTACGCCGCCCCTATCGCCGGTCTATCCGTTCCCGGCCGATCCGTTCCCGCACCCCCACTTCCCCCGCCTACATCTTGCAATCCGCCGCGTGCACATCGGTGTGGTCGCGCGCCAGCACCTTCAGGTTTTTGTAGACCAGCTTGCCGTCGCTGCCGGGCTCGATGTGCAGCAGATACCAGTCCTGAACCGGATGTTGATTTGGCCCGAACTTGAACTTGCCACGCACGCTGGCGAAGTCCGCCTTGCGTAGCGCGTTGCGAAAATCGTCCGGGCGACCGGTGATGTCGCCGTTCACGGCTTTCAGGGCCGAGGCGATCAGGTTGGCGGTGTCGTACGCCTGTGCGGCATACGCAGTGGGCGGGCGGTTGTAGGCCTTGGTGAACGCCTGCACAAAGTGCTTGTTCTGCGCGTTGTCCAAGTCGGCGCTCCATAGCGAACTCAGATAAAACCCCTTGCTAGCCGTGCCCGTCGCGGCCAGCATGCGGTCGTCCATCGAGTAGATCGGCGTAATCATCTTGATCTTGTCCGACAGCCCCGAGTTGGCGAATTGCTTGGTCAGGTTGATGCCCGCACCGCCCGGGTGAAACTGAAAAATCGCGTCGGGATTCAACGAGCGGATGCGCGCCAGCTCTACCGAAAAGTCCGACTGGTCCAGCTTGGTGTAGATCTCTTCCGCAATCTCTCCCTTGTACGCGCGCTTGAAACCGGCGACCGCATCACGCCCGGCTTGATAGTTGGGCGCCATGACAACGACGCGCTTCACGCCCAGTTCGTTGGCGGCGATGCCGGCCGTGTCGGCGTAGGAATCGTTCTGGAATGCGACCGCGAAATAGTTCTGGTTGCAGGCCTTGCCCGCGTAGTTTGACGGCCCCGCGTTCAAGCTGACATAGAAGCCGCCCGCGTTCAGCACCGTGGGGCCAACGGCCGCCATCACGTTCGAGAAGTTGACGCCCGTGAACAGGCGCACGCCGTCCTGCACCATCTTGTCGGCGGTCTGCTTGGCGTTGGCCGGCTTTAGCGCGTCGTCTTCCACGCGCACATTGACGGGCACGCCGCCCAGTTTGCCGCCGCCTTCCTTCACCGCCAGCATGAAGGCGTCGCGCTCGTCTTCGCCGATGTAGCCGGCGGGGGTGGACAAGGTGCCGATGAAACCGATGTCCAGCGGCTTGCCTTGTGCGCCGGCGGCGCATGCCGTCAGCGTTAACGCCAGGGCGGCGGCGCCCCGTAGGATGTGGCTTGTCATGGTTGTCTCCCAGTGGTGCTGCGGTGTTTTTGCTTTGTATTGATATGCCCTAAGTGGACGCCAGGCAGCCTTCCACCTTCCAGCCATACAGCCACTGCAACGCGTCATAGAACTGCGACTGGCTGCGGCCCGTCCACAGCGTGTTGCGCACGGTGCGTTCCACACCGCGCGCGTGATACAGCCTGCCCATCTCACGCGTGGACCACACGACACGCGCGCTGCGCGGAATGCGCACCGATTCGTAAAGGCGGAACGCGGCGTCCAGATCGTCGCCGCACTGTTGCACCGCGACCCCCAGCGTGACCGCGTCTTCCAGCGCCATGCAGGCCCCTTGCGCCATGTATTGCGTCATGGGATGCGCCGCGTCGCCCAACAAGGTGACGCGGCCCTGGCCCCAATGCGCGACCGGTTCGCGGTCGGCGGTGGCCCAGCGCTTCCAGGACGTGGGCCGATCCAGCATCTGGTGTGGACGCGGGTGAATGCCTTCGAAGTACGACAGCACCTCTTGCTTGCTGCCTTCGCGCACGCCCCATTCCTCTTGTTCGCGGCTGTGAAACGTCACGACCAGGTTGTATTGCTGCCCGCCGCGCAAGGGGTAGTGCACCAGGTGGCAGTGCGGCCCGGCCCACAGCACGGGCGCGTTGATGCGTAGTTCGTCCGGCATGTTCTCGCGTTCGACGACGGCGCGGTAGACCACGTGGCCGGTCACGCGCACCGGGTCGCCCACCGTCTGCGCGCGGATGACGGACTTGACGCCGTCCGCGCCCACCAACGCGTCGGCGCGATAGCGGTTGCCGTTGGTGTCCACCACTTCCACGCCTTGCGCGTCTTGCGACATTGCGGCGATTTGCGTCGACGTACGAAAACGGATCAGCGGGTTTTGCTGCACGGCTTCAAGAATGGACAGGTGAATGTCGGCGCGATGGATCACGGCATACGGCCCGCCGAAGCGCGCGCGAAAGGCGTCGCCCGTGTCGATGCGCACGACTTCTTTGGCGTCGACGGCGTCCATCATGATGATGTGGTCGGTGAAGACGGCGCGTGCCCGTGCGGTCTTGCCCACGCCCAGCGCGTCCAGCGCCGCGAACGCGTTGGGCCCCAGCTGTATGCCCGCGCCGATTTCGCCAATGTGCGCGGCCTGTTCCAGCAGTTGTACGGCGATGCCTTGCCGCGTCAGCGCCAGCGCGGCGGCCAGGCCGCCGATGCCGCCGCCCACCACGATCACGGACCGCGTCGGCTTGGCTGAAAGTGAAGATGCGTTCATGTTGGCTCCCGCGGGTTCAATCCTGGCCGCCCAGGAAGGCGCCTTGGTGTTTCAGTTGCGCTTGCAGCGCCGCGATGGAAACGTTGCCCGGTGCGATGCCGTCGCGCAGCGCCATTGCCGCTGCTGTGCCCGCGGCTTCGCCCATGACGAAGCAACTGCCGCTGACGCGCGCGGCCGACTGGCCCTCGTGCGTCATTGACGCGCAGCGGCCCGCCACCAGCACGTTGTCGGCCACGCCGGGCCCGCGCTTGGGCACCATCATGCGAAACGGCAGCTGGTTGTAGCCGCGCGATTCTGGGATGGGCGGCCACACCCATTTGACGTCGCCCGCCGTGTGCATTTCCAGGGGCCAGCCGTTCACGCCGATGCTGTCTTCGAAGTCGGCGCAGCCCAGTACGTGTTCCTGCGTCAGCACGGCTTCGCCGACGATGCGACGCGTTTCGCGGATGCCCAGCTGCGGCGCGATGTCCAGCACATAAGCCTGTTCAAAGCCCGGGACCTTGGCGCGTAGAAAAGCCAGGTACTGCATGATCTGGCGGCGGCCTTCCAGCTCGCCTGCCGACAGCGAGCCCGCGTCGGTGCCGTCGGCCGCGCTGCCATCGGCGTTGGCCAGTTGCGTGACGTTGACGCGCCATTCGTAGTCGTGCTTTTGCGGGCGGACGATGGCGCCGCGCCGGGGGAACGTGAACTCGCCGCTGGCGGCGGCTTCGTCCATCAGCAGGGGTATCGTCTTCCACGCTTCCTGCGCCCGCGCGCCGTCCACGTTGCCCACCTTGAACATCAGCGTGGGGTAAAGCATGTGGCCGTGGGCGTCGCCTTTTTCAAAAGGCAGGCCGCCCCATTGTGCGATGTCGGCATCGCCGGAACAGTCGATGAAGACCTTGGCGCGTACCGCGCAGCGGCCGGACTTGGTTTCCAGGAACAGGGCGTCGACGCGGCCGTGTTCGTCGCGTGTCAGCCCCGTGGCCAGGGCGTGGAACAAGATCTGCGCGCCGCTGTCTTGCACCATGCCGTCCGCCGCGCACTTGAAGGCGGATATGTCGTAGGCCTGCGCGTGGATCTTGCCCAGGATCAGGTGCGGATCATTCAAGCCGTCCATCGCGCGCATGCGGTCCAACAATTCGTCGGTCATGCCGTGCACCACCTGGCGGATGTCGCCGTGGATGTTGGCGTGCAGGCCGCAGAAGTTGGATACGCCGGCGGCGGTGCCCATGCCGCCCAGGAAGCCGTAGCGTTCCACCAGCAGCACGCGCGCGCCGTTGCGGGCAGCGCTGGCGGCGGCCAGCACGCCGGCGGGGCCGCCGCCCAGCACCACAACATCAAATTCGCCATACAGCGGGACCTGGCGGGCGGGTTCGGTAATGACCATCGAAATTCTCCTTGCTTGTCTTGCTGCGCGGCGCGTTGCGCCACCCTGCGTTGCGCCACCCTGCGTTGCGCCACCCTGCGTTGCGCCACCAAGCGGTGCGCCACGAATTACCGCTTACTGGCCCTTGATGCCCAGCTTCTTGATCAGCGGTTTCCAGCGCTTGAGTTCGTCGTCCATGTAGGCGCGAAACTCAGCGGGCGTGCTGCCCACCGGGTCCATGAATTGCGCTTGTAGCCGCTTGGCGACTTCCGGGTCGCGTATGGCCTGGATCAACGCATCCGACAGCTTTTTCTGAATGTCGGCCGGCACCTTGGACGACACCACGAAGCCGATCCATGCCGACCCCTCAATGCCCGGCACGCCCACTTCCGCCAAGGTCGGAATGTCGGGCAGCAAGGCGGAACGCTTGGACGACGTCACCGCCAGCGCCTTCAAGCGGCCGTCTTTCACCATCGGCATGACGGCAATGGGCGGCAGCGCGGCAAACTGCGTGTCGCCCGACAACAGCGACGTCAACGCGGCGGGCGACGACGGATAGGGCACGTGCGTGGCGCGCGCACCGATCTGTTGCAGCAGCAGTTCAACGGCCAGGTGCGACACCGTGCCGGCGCCCGGCGACGGGAAGTTGTACTTGTCCGGATTTTTCTTCAATGCCTCCAGCAGTTGCGCCACGTTGGTGATGCCGGCGGACGCGGGCACCACCAGTACGTTGGGCTGGTGCACGGCCAGCGTCAGCGGCGCCAAATCGGTGGCGGGTGCATAGGGCAGCTTGTCGAACAACAAGGTGTTGTTCACCAGCGGGCCGGTAATGGACACGCCGAAGGTATAGCCGTCGGGCTTGGCGTTGGCGATGGCGAAGGTGCCGATGTTGCCGCTGGCGCCGGGCTTGTTTTCAATGACGATGGTTTGCCCCAGGATGGCGCCGGCCTTCTCGCTGACAATGCGCGCCACCTGGTCCGGGCTGGAGCCGGGGCCAAAGGGCACGATGGCCTTGAGCGGTTGGGCGGGCCAGGCGTCGGCGGCCCGCGCGGACGTCAGCGGCGCGGCGGCGGACAGGGCCAACAGACCCATCAGGCCCCGGCCCAATGCGCGCGTCAGGCCTTGGGGCAACAACTTAGTCATGCGTGTCTCCCACGTTTTTCATGGTGTCGAAATAGGTTTGTTCGTTGGCGATGAAGGCGGCAACCATTGCGCGATACGTCGCGTCCACCACCTGTTCCAGGTTGGCAAAGCCGCGGTTGTGGCGCGTGGCCAGCGCGCGCGCCTTGTCAAAGACCTGCGCCTGACGCGCGGGTGCGCTGACCTGGAAGGCGTCGCGCTTGAAGCGCGCGGCATCTTTCACGTACATCGCGCGCTCGGCGATCAAGCGGACGATCTCGTCGTCCAGGCGATCGATGTTGGCGCGCACATCGGCCAGCGTGGCGCACATCGGCTGGTAGGCGGGGTCGGTGTATTCGCGCAGGGGCGCGCCTTGGGTGTCGGGCTCTTGCATGGGCGTGGTCATTGCGTGTAGTCGGGTTGGCGCGCGGGCGCGGCTTGCTGGAAGGCGGGTTGCGCGTTGCAGTGGTCGTAAACGCGCAGGATGCGGGCATATGGCGACAGGTCGCAGCCCATCCGCTGCGCATTGGCCACTTGCGGCACCAGGCAGCAATCGGCCAGCGTGGGCGCGTCGCCAAAGCAATATGCGCCATGACCATGGCGTGCCAGCAATTGCTCGACGGCGCCCAGCCCTTCCTTGATCCAGTGGTGATACCAGTCGTTCTTTTGCGCGTCGGTTGCGCCCAGCACGTCTTGCAGGTAGCGCAGGATGCGCATGTTGTTGACGGGATGGATATCGCACGAGATGGCAGCCGCCAGTTCCAGCACGCGGGCGCGCGCCAGGGTATCGGTGGGGATCAGGCGCGGCGTGGGATGCGTGGCGTCCAGGTAGTCGATGATGGCAAGCGACTGCGACAGCTGGACGTCGCCATCGGTCAGCAGCGGCACGCCGGCCGACGGGTTCTGCGCCACGTAGTCGGGCGCGCGCTGTTCCTGCTTGCGCAGGTTTACGGGCACGTAGTCGTAGGGCAGGCCCTTGAGCGCCAGCGCGATGCGCACGCGGTACGACGTAGAGCTATTGAAAAAGCTGTGCAGTTGCATGCGGCCTCCTGGTCAGACCATCTTTACGCTGAGTGTGCCCAGCCCATCCACGCCGCCCAGCATCTGGTCGCCGCGCACCACGGGGCCGACGCCTTCGGGGGTGCCGGTGTAGATCAGGTCGCCCGGTTCCAGCCGGAAGTAGCGGGACAGGTAGGCCACGGTTTCGGCCACAGACCAGATCAGCTTGTCGATGTTGCTGCGTTGCTTGTCGGTGCCGTTGACTTGTAGCCAGATGCCGGCGTGTTCAATGCCGCTGCTCGATGCCGCCGGATGCAGCGGGCCAATGGGTGCGCTGCGATCGAATGCCTTGCCCAATTCCCACGGGCGGCCGGCTTCGCGCATTTTCATTTGCAGGTCGCGGCGCGTCATGTCCAGGCCCACGGCGTAGCCCCAGACATGTTTGTGCGCGTCGTCCACGGCAATGTCGGCGCCGCCTTGGCCAATGGCCGCGACGAGTTCGATTTCGTAATGCAGGTTGGCGGTTTCGGGTGGGTAGGGCAGGCTCAGCGTCTGGCCGTCTGCCACCGGCACGACGGCGTCGGCGGGCTTGCAGAAGAAGAAGGGCGGTTCGCGGTCGGGGTCAAAGCCCATCTCGCGCGCGTGGGCGGCGTAGTTGCGGCCGACGCAGTAGACGCGGCGTACGGGAAACGTGTCCTGGCTGCCGGCGATGGGCACGGCAACGGGCGCGGGGGGAGCAAACACGAAAGGCATGAATCACCCTGGAAAGACGGAAGGGAAAAGAAAAAAGGGAAACGCAAAGGGGATGCAACGGAAATGCAAAGCGCAAGGCGCAGGGTTCAAACCCCACTGCGCAATCACCGCGCTTGCACTGCGCTTGCACCGCGCGCCCGGGATCAGCCGATGCGTTCTTCGCGCCACACGCCCAGCGCGTCCTGCACCGGGCGGTCGGAATAGCTGAACAGCGTGGCGTCATCCAGCGCCGCCAACTGCACCGGCATCCACGACGGCGCGACGAACACGTCTCGCGGACCGAAGTGGAGTTCTTCGTCGCCGATACGTGCGATGCCCCGGCCTTCCACCACGCTGTACACGGTGGAATCGGTGCTGCGATACGCCTTGCCCTGGAAGCCCGCCGGCAGCAGCTGCATGAACGTGGCCATCGTCGGCATCGGGTAGCCGCCCGTGGCCGGGTTCAGGTAGCGCAGCTTCACGCCGTCCCAAGGGTCAAGCTCGCCATGGCGATACAGCGCGTCCAGCGCCTCGCGGCTGCGTTCGTAGGGGTAGTTGAAGATGGGCGACGTGCCGCTGGTGGCTTGGTGGCGCACCGGGGCCATGTTGTGCCCAAAGCGCGCCATGCTGTCGCCTTCGGGGCGAGTCACGGGCTGCGCGGCCTGCGGATAGTTTTCGGCAAAGCCCGCATCCAGAAAGCGCAGCAGCGGAATGTCCAGGCCGTCCAGCCAGACGACCGGCTCACCGCCTTCAACGGTGTCGGCATTGCCGTGGTCGTGCCAGGTCCAGGACGGCGTGATGATGAAGTCGCCCGGGTGCATGGTGGTGCGTTCGCCGTTGACGGCGGTGTAGGCGCCGCGCCCTTCCACGATGAAACGCAGTGCCGACTGCGTGTGGCGGTGGCTGGGCGCCACTTCACCCGGCAAGATCAGTTGCAGCCCGGCGTACAGGCTTTGCGTGATGCTGGCTTGCCCGGGCAGCCCGGGGTTTTCCAGGATCAGCACGCGCCGCACGGCTTCTTCGGCGCTAATCAACGAGCCGGACGCCATGACGTCGTCGCGCACGTCGTCGTATTTCCACAGGGCGGGTACGCAGCGCGGCGAGGGCTGGCGGGGCACCAGGTTATGCAGGGACTCCCACAGCGGAGCCATGTGTTTCTTGGCGATGCGCGCGTAGTACTGGGCGCGGTCGGCGCTGGGCTGCGCGCCGGGGTGTGCGTCGGGGTGTGCGCCGGGGTTTGCGCCGGGGGTGTGGCCGTCGGGCATGGTTGTCTCCGGTATGTCCGGCTGAAGCCGGCTTCTACAGGTGGCCGCCACGTGGTTCGCGGCTGGTCCAGATTCGAAGACGATTATGCGTAAGCAGCTATGTGTTTTGAAATGAAATTATCTTATTATCCATACGAATAAATATATACATACGAGACAACCTCCCACGCACGAGGGCCTGCATGGACTGGACCCATCGCCTGCGGCTGCGCAACCTGAAGATGCTGTTAAGTCTGGCGCAGACCCGCAACATCAGCCATTCGGCGGCCATGCTGAACACGACGCAGCCCGGGCTGTCGAAGTGGCTGAAAGACCTGGAAGACGACATCGGCCTGCCGCTGTTCGAGCGCCACGCGCGCGGGCTGCGGCCCACGCCGCATGGCGACGTGCTGATTGCGCATGCGCAGCGGCTGGAAGCGCAGCTGGACCGCGCGGGCGCCGACATGGCCGCGCTGCGTGAAGGCGGCGGCGGGCGAGTGGTGATCGGCGCATCCGGTGCGTCCGCTTCCGACACGGTGCCGCTGGCCGTGATGAAGTTGTTGGAACGCATGCCGCAGGCGCGCGTGAAGCTGGTCGAAGGCACTACCGACCGGCTGCTGGCGCAGCTGGCGCAAGGGGATCTGGATATCGTGGTGGGCCGCTCGGCGCCCGAACATCACGCCCCCGCCATCCGCTTCGAGGCCTTGTACCTGGAGCCCATCCACCTGGTGGCGCGCCCGCGCCATCCGCTGTTCGCCATTGAACAACCGACCTGGCCGGACCTGCTGTCGTACCGCTGGATTCTCTGGCCCAAGGGCACGCCGATCCGCAATGCGGTGGACGCGGCGCTGGCGGCTGCCGGCCAGGCGCCGCCCGCCGATCACGTGGAATCGAACTCGGTCACCATCAACCTCACGCTCATCAACAACAGCGACATGATCAGCGTGGCCTCGCATCGCGCGGCACTGCGCTTTTCGCAGATGCGCGCGATGCGCATCATCCCCGTGCGCTTGTCGGGCTTTGGTTCGGTGGCAATGTACTGGCGCGAAGACGCGTTCCGCCCGATGGCCGTGCAAGAGGCGATGGCGGCGTTGCGCAACACGGTCGCGGAACATGCGCCCGGTGTGACGAGGCTTTGATGGCAGCGCCGGGCGCGGGGCTGGCAGCGTTGATCGCGCAGTGCCGCAAGGTAGAGGCCGCGCTGGCCGGCTCGGGCGACCCGGCCGCATCGACGGCCATGCATCGCTTTGTGGCCGACATGGACGCGCGCCGCGTGCCGCCCGGCATGTGGTCGCCGCTGGTCTTGTCGGTGTTGGTGATGACGGGCGGGCTGGGCGTCGGGATTGAAGTGCTGAGCCTGCTGCTGCGATCCGCGGGCGCGGCGCTGGCCGCGTTTGCGCTGGTGGCGGTTTGCGCGGGTACGGCGCTGGCGTTGGCGATTGGCGTGGTGATGGTGATGGCGGGGCGATGCGCGGGCCTGGTGCTGATCAGGCGGCTGGTGCTGGCGCTGATCGCGATTGGCGCGATGGGCCTTGCCGCCTGGGCGCTGGGCGGCGTGCGCGCCGTGGGGCCGGTGGTGGCGCTGCTGGGCGGCTTGGGCGCGTGGTTGGTGGTGAACAGCGCGGCGTTCTACGTATTCGCGGGATATCGCGTGGCGCTGCGCGTGGTGGCCGGCGGCCACGGCCAAAACAAATAAGCCATCACCGGTGACGGGCACCGTGATGGCTTATGCATAGGCATCCAGGCAACGGGCGCCAGGCGCTTGGCACCAGGCACTCTGCGCCAGGCGCCAGGCGCATGGCTTGGCGCCGCGGGCATCCCCGCCTTGCCGGCTTAGCGGCTTAGCGGCTTAGCGCCCTATCGCGATGCGACCGTGTCCGCCGGCACCGGGTTATCCCAGCCGCCGCCGATGGCACGGATCAGTTCCACTGCCGACCGTGCCTGTTCACCGCTTAATTGCACGGCAACGCGTTGTTGCAGCAGCACGCTGCGGTCGGCTTCGATCACGTCCAGATAGCTGATCGAGCCTTCGCGGTACTGCGTGTGCGACAGCTTGGCGGCGCGCGCCGAGGCGTCAACGGCGGCGTCCTGCGCCTTGGTCTGGTCGGCCAGGATGCGCAGGTTGGCCAGGTTGTCTTCAACCTCGCGGAACGCGTTCAGCACCGTTTGGCGATACACGGCAACGTCTTCTTCGTAGACGGCGCGGGCGCGGTCCAGGCCGGCTTGGCGGCGGCCGCCGTCAAAGATCGGCATCGACAACGCGGCGCCCACCAGCGGACCCAACAGGAACGTGCGGCTGGACCACTGGAACAGGTTGCCCAGGTCGGACGATTCATAGCCAAAGGCACCGGTGATGTCCAGGCGCGGGAAGAACGCGGACTTGGCCGCGCCCACGCGGGCATTGGCGGCGGCCATGGCGCGTTCGGCGGCGGCGATGTCGGGGCGGCGTTCCAGCAGCGTGGACGGCAGGCCGGCGGGAATCGACAGCGCCACCTTCTGGATGGGCTGCGGCGGCATCGTGAAGTCGGACGGTGCGCGGCCCAGCAACACGGCCAGCGCATGTTCGGCGGCGGCGCGGCGGCGGTCGATGCCCAGCGCTTCCGATTGCGCGGATGCCAGCTCGGCCTTGGCGCGTGCCAGGTCCAGTTCGCTGATATCGCCCGCGTCGTAGCGGCGCTGGATCAGTTGCAGCGTGTCGGTACGCAGCTTGACCGTCTGGCGATAAAGCTGCGATTCGGCGTCCTGTTCGCGCACCAGGAAATACGTGGTGGCCACGTCGGCCTGCAAGGCCAGCAGCACCGAACGGTACAGCGCCTCACTTTGCTGCGCGTCGGCCGTGGCGGCGTCGGCGGTGGAAGCCACGCGGCCGAACAGGTCGGCTTCATACGACACCGCGCCTTGTGCGCGCCACGTCGTCACGGGGCTGGTCGACGTGCCATCGGGCAAGCCTTGCGACACGGCGGACGGGCGCTGGCGGTTGGGGCCGAAGGCCGCGTCCAGCGTCGGGAAGAAGCCGGCGCGGGCTTCGCGTTGCAGCGCGCGCGACTGCGCCAGGCGCGCGGCGGCGGCTTGCAGGTTCTGGTTGGCCTGCTGCGCCTCTTCCTGCAATTGGTTCAGGCCGTCGTCGCCGAATATCTTCCACCAGGCGCCGCGCAACGCGTCTTCGGACGGTTCAGCGGGCTTCCAGGTGCCGGCCTCGGACGCGGGCAGGGCGGCTTCCTTGAAGGCCGCCGGCGCGGCGGCGGAGGGTTTTTCATAGGTGGGGCCCACCGCGCAGCCGGCCAGCACAAGCAGGACGGCAAGCAGGGCGGAACCGCGGGTCAGTCTTTGGATCATGATGAATTCTCTTTGTCGCGCGCCCCGCCCGGTGGGGCAGGGCGCGCTGGCTTCTCTGTGGGTCTGCCTGCTTTATGCGTGAGTCTGCGGGGCGGGCGGCGCATGCGGGTCGATGTGCGGCGCGCACTCCGGCGCTTCATGCTGGGCCGCCGAGTGCAGCGGCTTGCCACCCAGCGAACGCAGCAGCACGTAGAACACCGGCGTCAGGAACAGGCCGAACAGCGTCACGCCCAACATCCCGAAGAACACCGCCACGCCCATGGCATGACGCATTTCGGAACCGGCGCCCGACGACAGCACCAGCGGCACCACACCCATGATGAACGCGATGGACGTCATCAGGATGGGACGCAGGCGCAGGCGGCTGGCTTCGATGGCGGCTTCCAGCGGCGTGCGGCCGCTCATTTCAAGCTCGCGGGCAAATTCCACGATCAGGATCGCGTTCTTCGCGGACAGCCCCACCAGCACCATCAAGCCGATCTGCGTGAAGATGTTGTTGTCGTTGCCCGTCAGGTACACGCCCGTCAACGCAGCCAGGATGCTCATCGGCACGATCAGGATCACGGCCAGCGGCAGGGTCAGGCTTTCGTACAGCGCGGCCAGCACCAGGAACACCAGCAGCACGCTGATCGGGAACACCCACAAGCCGGCATTGCCCGCCAGGATCTGCTGATACGTCAGGTCGGTCCATTCGAACTTCACGCCGCGCGGCAGCGTTTCAGCGGCCACGCGTTCGGCGGCGGCTTGCGCCTGGTCCGACGAAAAGCCGGGCGCCGGGCCGCCGTTGATGTCGGCGGCGGTGTAGCCGTTGTATCGCACCACCATTTCGGGGCCAAACGTCTGATTCACCGTCACCAGCGAAGACAGCGGCACCATGTCGCCGGCGGCGTTGCGGGTCTTCAGTTGCAGGATGTCGTCGGCATGCGCGCGGAACTGGGCGTCGGCTTGCGCCCGCACCTGGAACACGCGGCCGAAACGGTTGAAGTCGTTCACGTACATCGAACCCAGGTAGATCTGCATGGTGTCGAACACTTCCGTCACCGGCACACCCAGCTGCTTGGCCTTCACGCGGTCCAGGTCCACATCCAGCTGCGGCACGTTGATTTCGTAGCTGGAGAACGAGGGGCCCAGTTCAGGCGTTTGACGCGCCTTTTCCAGGAAGGCCTGCTTGGCCTTGTCCAGCTCGGCATAGCCGAGCGCCGCGCGGTCTTCCAGTTGCAGCTTGAAGCCGCCCAGCGTGCCCAAACCCATCACGGGCGGGGGCGGGAACACGGCGATGAACGAATCCTGGATGGCGGCAAACTTCTGGTTCAGCGATGCGGCAATGGCGTTGCCCGACAGCTCGGCACCCTTGCGTTCGTCAAACGGCTTGAGCGTGACGAACACGATGCCGGCGCTGGAACTGTTGGTAAAGCCGTTGATCGACAAGCCCGGGAACGCGATGGCCGATTGCACGCCGGGTTCCTTCAAGGCGATGTCGCTCATGCGGCGGATCACCGCTTCCGTGCGGTCCAGCGACGCGCCGTTGGGCAACTGCGTGAAGCCGATCAGGTACTGCTTGTCCTGCGCGGGCACGAAGCCGCCGGGCACCAGGTACGACACGCCGATCGTGGCCGCCACCAGCACGGCGTACACGCCCATCGCGCCGGCCTTGCGGCGGATCACGCTGGACACGCCGGTGCCGTAGGACTCGGACGCGCGGCCGAACATGTTGTTGAACCAGTTGAAGAAGCGGCCGAAGACGCGGTTCATGCCACGGGTGAGCCAGTCCTGCTTGTCGTGATGGCTTTTCAGCAGCAGGGCAGACAGCGCGGGCGACAGGGTCAGCGAGTTAAAGGCCGAGATCACCGTCGAGATGGCAATCGTCATGGCGAACTGCTTGTAGAACTGGCCGGTCAGGCCCGTCATGAACGCCAGCGGCACGAACACGGCGCACAGCGTCAACGCGATAGCGATGATGGGGCCGCTGACTTCGCGCATGGCGCGGTAGGTGGCGTCGCGTGGACTCAAGCCCGCCGCGATGTTGCGTTCGACGTTTTCCACCACCACGATCGCATCGTCCACCACGATCCCGATGGCAAGCACCATCCCGAACAGCGACAAGGCGTTGATGGAATAGCCGAACACCAGCAGCAGCGCGAACGTACCCACGATGGAGACCGGCACGGCCAGCAGCGGGATGATCGATGCGCGCCACGTTTGCAGGAACAGGATCACCACCAGCACGACCAGCGCGATGGCTTCCAGCAGCGTGTGCACCACGGCTTCGATACTGGAACGCACGAACTGCGTGGGGTCGTATTCGATGCGGTATTCCACGCCCGGCGGGAAGTCTTGCGCCAGCTCGGCCATGGCGGCGCGCACCTTGGACGACACGTCCAGCGCGTTCGCGCCCGGCGATTGCATGATGCCCATGCCCACCGCCTGCTTGTTGTCCAGCAGCGAACGCAGGCCGTATTCCTGCGCGTCCAGCTCCACGCGGGCGACGTCGGACAGGTGCGTCACGGCGCCGTCGGACGAGGTCTTCAGGATGATGTCCTTGAACTCTTCTTCGCTTTGCAGACGGCCACGCGCGTTCACGTTCAGCTGCAAGGGCACGTCGCCCTGCGTGGGCGATGCGCCGATCACACCGGCGGCAACCTGCACGTTCTGTTCGCGGATGGCGGCAACGACTTCAGACGCCGTCATGCCGCGCTGGGCGACTTTTTGCGGGTCCAGCCACACGCGCATCGAGTAGTTGCCCGAGCCCCACACCGTGACTTCGCCCACGCCCGTGATGCGGGCCAGGCGATCCTTGACGTTCAGGATGGCGTAGTTGCGCAGGTAGGTGATGTCGTAGCGGTCGTTAGGCGAAATCAGGTGCACCACCAGCGTCAGCGTCGGAGAGCTTTTCGCGGTGGTCACGCCCAGGCGCTGCACGTCCGGCGGCAGGCGCGGCAGCGCTTGCGACACACGGTTCTGCACCAACTGCTGCGCCTTGTCCGGGTCCACGCCCAGCTTGAAGTTGACCGTCAGCGTCAGGTTGCCGTCGCTGTTGGCCTGCGACTGCATGTACAGCATGTCCTCAACGCCGTTGATGGATTCCTCCAGCGGCGACGCAACGGTCTCGGCGATGACCTTGGGGTTGGCGCCCGGATACTGCGCGCGCACCACCACCGACGGCGGCACGACTTCCGGGTATTCGGAAATGGGCAGCTGGAACATGGCCAACAGGCCGGCCAGCAGCACCAGGATGGACAGCACACCGGCAAAGATCGGCCGGTCGATGAAGAACTTTGAGATATTCATGAGCGTTCTCTGTAGACGCGCGGGCCTTACTGGACCTGGGCCGCGGCGGTCTGCACCGGTGCGCGCTTGGCGGCAACCATGGGCACGACGGTGGGGGTCACGGCGTCGCCGGGACGGATGCGTTGCAGGCCGTTGACGACGATGCGTTCACCGGGCTTCAGGCCGGAATCCACGACGCGCAGGCCTTCCTGGTTGGCGCCCAGCTTGATCTGGCGGTAGACGGCGTGGTTCTTGTCGTCCAGCACCAGCACGTAGCGCTTGTCCTGGTCGGTGCCGATGGCTTTTTCGTCGATCAGCACGGCCGAACGCGGGTCGCTGCCGCCCAGGCGGACGCGGGCGTACAGGCCGGGCAACAGCGAGCCGTCGGCGTTGTCGAATTCCGCACGCACGCGGATCGTGCCCGAGGTGGCATCCAGGCGGTTGTCCACCGACTGCACGACGCCGGTGCGCGAATAGCCTTCTTCGTTCGCCAGGCCCAGTTCAACCGGCACCGAGCCGGCCTTGCCGTTGCGCGCCGGGTTCACGTACTTCAGGAACGTTTGTTCGTCCACGTCGAACGATGCGTACATCTTCGATACCGACACCAGGGTGGTCAGCGGCACGGACGCGGCGCCGGCGGCCACCACGTTGCCCACGGTGACTTCGGCGCGCGACACGCGGCCGGCCACGGGGGCTTCGATGCGGGTGTAGCCCAGGTTCAGCTTGGCGTAGTCCAGCGCGGCCTGCGCGCCTTGCAGGTTGGCGGCGGCTTCGCGCGCGGCGTTCTGCTTTTCCTCGAAGTCGCGGCGCGCGATGGCGTTGTCGCCCAGCAGGCGCTGGCCGCGCGCCAGTTCGGTGGCGGTGTACGACGCGCGCGCCTTGGCGGCGGTCAGAGCGGCGGCGGCGCGGTCAACCTCGGCCGCGTACGGGCGCGGGTCAATGGTGAACAGCACGTCGCCCTTCTTGACGATGCTGCCGTCCTGGAAGTGCACTTGCGTCAGCGTGCCGGACACCAGCGGGCGGATGTCAACGCGGTCGATGGCTTCCAGGCGGCCGGAATAACGCTGCCAGTCCACGATGGTCTTGTTGACGACTTCGGCCACTTCGACCGGGGTTGCGGCGGGCGCGCCCTGGGCCACGGCGACGTTGCCGCCACCCGGGCCACGGGTCAGGGCATAACCGCCACCAGCCGCCAGCACGGCGGCAAATACAACGAGCACAGCAATACGTTTACGCGAAACCATGATGTTTCCTTGAAAGATTTAGGTGCGAAAGCGCGCTTGCTTTGGAGCCCGGGGCGGGGGCGGCTGCGGCGGGTCTGGCCATGTCAGTCCTCAGCATCCGTTGCGGATAGGCTTATATGCTTATGCTGCAACGCAACATCCAGCGGGGTTGCGGATCCCAGTCAGAGTGCCGGGGGCGGGCTCTGCGAGGACGGAAGCTGAGGATTGACATGCCCTGTGGGGTCGCCGGGAGGCAAGGGCACTTCAAGATGGTTCGCATTCTGAGTGTTTTGTGGGGCCGGATAAACACAGTTAATCCGGCAACACTGTTCAGTACGGATGACTAATCAGCGTCGAAATCGGGTTATGCTCCGTTCACCCCGACTTATTTGCCTAAAAGGACACCGCCGCCATGGACCGTTTTCAGGCTATGCAGGTGTTTGTGCGCGTCGTGGACGCCAACAGCTTCACGCGGGCGGCCGACAGCCTCTCGCTACCGCGCACCACCGTCACCACCATCATCCAGAACCTCGAACGCCTCTTGGGCGTGCGACTGCTGAACCGCACCACGCGCCGTATCGGCTTGACGCCGGACGGCGCGGGCTATTACCAGCACTGCGTGCGCATTCTGGCGGACGTCGAGGAAACCGAGGCCTGTTTCCAGGAAGCAGCGCTGCGCCTGAAGGGCCGGCTGCGCATTGACGTGCCGACCTGCATCGGCCGGCTGATCCTGATCCCGTCATTGTGTGATTTCCACGACAAATACCCCGACGTCGAGCTCGTGCTGGGCCTGGGCGACCGGCCTGTGGATATGGTGCAAGAGGCCGTCGACTGCGTGATTCGCGGAGGCGAACTCGAAGATTCCAGCCTGGTCGCGCGCCGCATCGGCACCTTGCAGACCGTCACCTGCGCATCGCCCACCTACGTGGCGCGCCACGGCATGCCGCAAACCATCGAATCGCTGCGCGATCACCACGCGGTGCATTACTTCATGAGCCGCACGGGCCGTAACTGCGCCTGGGACTTCAAGGTGGACGGCAAGCACCAGGAAGTGGACATGAAGGGCACGGTGGCGGTGAATGAAGCCGGCGCTTATCTGGATTGCGGGCTGAAGGGTTTCGGCCTGATCCAGGTGGCCCGCTACATGGCCCTGCCGCACCTGCAATCGGGCGAGCTGATCGAAATCCTGCCGCAGTGGAAGCCCAGCTCTACGCCGATTTCCGTGCTGTATCCGCAAAGCCGCCAGTTGTCGCCGAAGGTACGCGCGTTTACGGATTGGGTGGCTGAATTGTTCGCCGGATGCCCGCTTTTAAGCGGCCGCGACGAAACCGATCCGGCAGCCGCCAGCTGCGGTGTCTATCAGCGTCAGTTGGGCATGCCCAGCGCCATGACGATGGGGGCGCCCGCCGCCCAGCCGCTGGCCGAACCGGTGTTGGCCCAGACGCCGCCGCGTCGCCGCAGCCCGCGCGAAGAGGCCGCCGAGTACGCGCTGTAAGCGTGCGGCGTGGCGCGCCGGGTGCGTGCCACGCCGAAAGACCACGGGAATCCCCGTAGTAAATACAGGGCTTGCGTCCCTCGTATATCTTGAAACGTCTGTATAGTCCGACAGTCAAAGCCTACAACGCCCTTACTGTCGATCCGCGCTATGCAGCCTGTTCTACCCGCTTATTTGATGGCCCGTTGGCTGCTTTTGCTCGTGCTGTTGGCCGGGGTGTACTTCCTTAGCGGCTTTCTCGTTCCTGCTCTTGCGGCCCTGATTATTGGCCTGGCCAGCTGGCCCTTGTACCAGCGCCTGGTGGTGCGCTGCGGCGGCCGCACGGCCGTGGCCGCGTCGCTGGCGCTGCTGATGGTCATCGTGGTGCTGATCGTGCCGATGTCGCTGGCGCTGTCCTACGCCATCAAGGAAGCCAGCACCTTTTTCGCCTGGGCCATCGCGGCCAACCGCCACGGCGTGGCCGTGCCCAACTGGATTACGTCGATGCCCATGCTGGGCGAGCGCCTGGGCCAGTATTGGGAATCGTATATCGGCCAGCCCCACGCGCTGGGCGCGCTGGTCGAAGCCGTCAGCGGCGAACACCTGGGCAACATCTACCGCATGGTGCTGGCGGCTACGGGCAACGTGTTCCAGCTGCTCTTGACCGTGCTGTTCATGCTGATCACGCTGTTCTTCGTCTACAAGGACGGCATCCGCATGGTGGCGCAGCTGGACGTGCTGGGCGAACGCATCCTGCCCGCGCGCTGGCAGCGGTTTTCCCGCGTGGTGCCGGCCACCATCAATTCCACCGTGACCGGCATGGGCCTGATTGCGTTGGGCGAAGGCCTGGTGCTGGGCATCGCCTACTGGGTGGCGGGCGTGCCGTCGCCGGTGCTGCTGGGCGTGGTGACCGGTTTCATGGCCCTGATACCCGGCGGCGCGCCGCTGTCGTTCACGCTGGTGTCCTTGTACCTGGTCGGTTCCGGCCACTTGGTGGCGGGCATCGCGCTGATGGTCTGGGGCAGCGTTGAATTGTTCATCGTGGACAAAACCCTGCGCCCGCGCCTGGTGGGCGGCCCGGTCAAGCTGCCGTTCCTGCCGACGTTCTTCGGGCTGGTGGGCGGCGTGAAAACAATGGGCATCGTGGGCCTGTTCGTCGGGCCGGTGCTGATGGCCTTGCTGGTGGCCGTGTGGCGCGAATGGGTGCACCACGAAGTCCAGGAGCGCGACGCCGAGCGGGCTCGCCCGCCGCTGCCGCCTGTGACGCCGCGCGTTGAAAAAACGCCTTCTTCCTGACGCGCGGCCCGCCCGCTTTGGTAATCTAGCCATCCCCGCGTTTACCGGCGCCTGACCGGTACGCGCCTGCCCCGCACGCAGACGCTTCGCAACCGCCGCGGGGTGTGAGGATTGAGATGTCCGGGTTCCTGCACGATGATCAAATTGCCGTCCTGCGCCAGCAGGGTTTTGTGGTGGCCCGCCAATTCGCGGACCCCGCCCGGGTAGCCGCGCTGCGCGCCCTGGCCGAGCGCCATTTGCAAGAGCACGTGGCGCCCATCGAATACGAAGCCGACCTGCGCTATCCCGGCGCGCCCGAATCCCGCGACGCGCAAGGCGGCTTGACGGTGCGCCGGCTGTTGAACGCCTATGCGCGCGACCCGCTGTTTGCGCAGTGGGCCACCGACCCGGCCATCGGCCAATGGCTGGCGCGCTATTTCGGCGAAGCCGCCGTGCTGTCCACCGTGCATCACAACTGCGTGATGACCAAGCACCCAGCCTACGGCAGCCTGACCGGTTGGCATCAGGACATCCGCTATTGGTCTTTTTCCGATACTGATTTGGTGTCCTGTTGGCTGGCGCTGGTGCCCGAGAGTTCGGGCAATGGTGGTCTGTCATTCATCCCCCGGTCGCACACGGCGTCTTTCGCGCCTGAACAATTCGATGAAAAGAAGTTCTTTCGCGAAGACGCGCCACAAAACGCCGACTGGATCGCGCAGGCGGTCAGTCCCACGCTTGAGGCGGGCGACGTGGTGTTCTTCCATTGCCGCACGCTGCATGCCGCGCCGGGCAATCGCAGCGATCGCGTGAAACTGTCTTTGGTGCACACCTATCATCCGGCGTCCTGCCACCCCATCGCGGGCACGCGTTCCGCGTCGCAGCCGGACGTGCCGTTGGATGGGTAAGTGATTGGGTGGCGCGGCCGTCTGGGCAGCCGTTATCGATTGATATCCGCGACAAATAATTGAATTACAATTATTTCAACCGTACTACGCAGAACGACAAGACGAATACGCGATGCCGGGGCCGGCAAAACCCGCATCGCGTGCTTCTTGCCTGACCCTCCCTGGAACTGAACAGGCTGTTTCCCGTGCCCAAAACAAAGATCGACGACGACACGCAAGCATCGCAGGCGCCCAGCGCAACCCGTTCATCACTGTTTGTGGGTTCCACTGAAAAAGCCTTCCAGGTGCTGCACGCGTTCGACGGGTCGCGCCGCCACATGACGCTGGCCGACATTGCGCGCGCTTCCGGGCTGGACCGCAGCGCCACGCAGCGCCTGGTCTACACGCTGGAAACGCTGGGCTATCTGCGCCGCATTCCCGATACGCGCAATTACGGGCTGACGCCCAAGGTGCTGCAATTTTCGTACAACTATGTGCGCGCCAACGAGCTGATCGACAAGGCTTCGCCGTATCTGCTGGACATCAGCCGCACGCTGGGCGAGACCACCAATCTGCAAGAACTGGACGGCCATGAAATCGTGTTCGTCGCACGCTTTCCGGGCCATCACCTGGTCAACGTGGACATTGCCGTCGGCAGCCGTCTGCCCGCGTTCTTCACAGCGTCCGGCACCGCGATCCTGTCGCGTCTGACCGACGAGCACCGCCGCGAAATCCTTGCGCGAACGCGGCTGGACCCCATCACGCCCTACACCGAAGTGAACCCTGACAAGTTGATGGAACGCGTGCAGCGCGTGGCCGAAAAGGGCTACGCGATTATCGTGAACGAGACGGTGCTGGGCGACATCTCGGTGGCCGCGCCGGTCACCGATCATCGCGGGCTGGCCGTGGCGGCCATCAATATCTCGGTGCCCACGACCCGCTGGACGGTAGCCCGCGTTGAAGCCGAACTGGCGCCCCATGTGCAGGTGGCGGCCACGTCGATTTCAAAGTCCAAATTCGCGGGCTATTCCAGATAGGCTCGGCTTACTTCACCCCTTCGAATTCCGCCAGCAGCGGCTTGAGCGTTTCACGCAGCGCCGACCGCAACGCATCGGCCGGGGCCACCAGCGGGTCCAGCACGGCGGGCGCGTTCACGCCGATCAGGTCCATGACGGACTTCATCGGGCCCGGGTTGGTTTCGGCAAACGCCAGGTCCATCAGCGGGATCAGGCGGCGATGCAGTTCCATCGATTCCCGCGTGCGGCCTTCCGACGCCAGCTTGTAGACCTGGCGCCAGGCCGACGGCAGCAAGCTGGCCGTGACTACGATGCCGCCGCGCGCGCCGGCGGCCAGGTGCACCGGCAGCAGCGTGTCTTCGCCGCTGAACACCGCAAACGACTCGTCCACGCCCGCCACCGTGCGCAGGAAGTGGTACATGTCCGTGTTGCAGGCCTTCATGCCGATGATGTTCTGGTGGCGCGACAGTTCATGCAGCACCTCGGGCGCAATCGCGATGCGCGTGCGGTACGGAATTTCGTAGATCATCACGGGCAGCGGCGACGCATCCGCATAGCGCAGGAAGTAGTCGCGGATGCCGGCTTGCGTGGGCGTCGTGTAGTAGGGCGTCAGCACCATCAATGCGTCGGCGCCCGCCTCGGCGAATTCGCGGCCCGCTTGCAGCGCGTCGTGATAGCCGGGGTCCAGCACGCCGGGAATCACCGGCACGCGGCCCGCCACGGCCTCGACCGTCAACTGGCACATGCGGATGCGCTCGGCGCGGGGCAGCGCGCCGTATTCGCCCGTGCCACCCAACGGCACGATGCCGTCGATGCCCTGCTGCATCAGGTAGGCAACCAGCGCCTTGGCGGCAGGGACGTTGATGGTGTCGTCGGTGTTGACCGGCGTGGGGATGGCGGGGAAAACACCGCGCAATTGGGTTGCGTTCAGCATGTTGCGTATCCAGGAAAATAAATCTAAATCAGATGCGTCGGATTCAATTGGCCAGGCTGCGGCGGCGCAGCCGGTCGGCCAGCCAGATCAGCGCGGCAATGAAAATGAACAGGCAGGTAGAGACGGCGGCAATCACCGGGGAAATCTGTAGCGTGACCTCGTCCCAGAACTGCTTGGGCAGCGTGGCGTTCAGGCCGCCGGAGGCGAACAGCGCAATCGTCAATTCGTCGAACGACGTGGCGAACGCGAACAGGAACGACGACATCAGCCCCGCGCCCAGAATCGGAAACGTCACGAAGCGCAGCGTGGCCCAAGGCCCGGCCCCCAGGCTTTGCGCCGCCAGGTCCAGCCGCGTGTCGTAGTTGCGCAGCACGGCCATCATGGTGATCACCACGTAGGGGACCGCCACCACGGTGTGAGCCAGGATGAGCCCGATGGTGGACCCCACCAGCCCCACGCGCGCAAAGAAATAAAACATGCCCACGGCGATGATCATGCGCGGCACCACAATCGGCGACAGAACGAAGGCCAGCATCGCGGACTTGCCGCGCATGTTGGCGCGCACCAGCAGGAAGGCGGCGGGCGTGCCGATCAGCATCGCCAGGAAACCCGTGCCCACGCCCACGATCAACGACCGGGTGATCGCCTGCATCCACACGGGCGACGTGAACATCTGCTCGTACCATTGCAGCGAAAAGCCCTTGGGCGGCCACGTCAGGCCCGAACCGGAATCGAACGACAGCGGGATCATCAGGAAGGCGGGCGCACTAAGAAACGCCAGCACGCCCAGCACAATCCACCACAGCGTGCGCGACTGGCCGGTGCCCGACACCGACCGCCGCACCCGCTTGGGCAGCAGCGCGAACAGCGCGTCCGACGCATTCGCCAGCACCGTCAACACCGCATCGCCCGCGCGGCGCGACAAGCTTTCCTTGCCCGATGCGCGCACGCGCGTGGATGCGCCGCCCGTCATGGTGGACAGGCCCAGCACCTTGTCATAGATGGCGAACACCACCAGCACCACCACCAACAGCAACACCGACACCGCGCCGGCGAACTCCCAGTTCATGGTCTGCTGCACCTGGTCGATGATGATCTGCGTGATCATCGTTTCCTTGCGTCCGCCCAGCAGCGCGGGCGTGATGAAAAAGCCGATGGCCGTCACGAACACCATGATGGCCGCGGCCGCCACGCCGGGCATCGACAGCGGGAAATAGATCTTCCAGAATGCCGTGCCGGGGCGCGCGCCCAGCGTGGAGGCGGCGCGCGGCAGGTTGCGGTCGATGTTCTCCATCACGGACAGCATCGTCAGCACCGCCAGCGGCATCAGCGCGTGCACCATGCCCACCAGCACGCTGCCGAAGTTGTAGAGCAGGTTGGCCGGCGCATCCAGGATGCCCAGCGCTTGCAGCAGCTGGTTGACCACGCCGTTGCGGCCCAGCAGCACCACCCACGCAAACGTGCGTACCAGGAAGCTGGTCCAGAACGACAGCAGCACCCAGAACAGCAGCGACGTTTTGCGCTTGGCGGACAGGCTGGAAATCAGATAGGCGACCGGGTAGCCCGCGAGCACGGAGAAGAACGTGGTCCACAACGAAATCTTCAACGTGATCAGCAGCACGTTTACGTAAACCGACGATTCGAACAGCCGGTGATACTGCGCCAGCGAAAAGCCTTTGTCGTCGACGACGCTTAGCAACAGCAGCTGGCCCACCGGATAGATCAGCAGCACCAGCAGCAGCACGACCAGCGGCGCGGCCATCAGGAAATGGCGGCGGCCGGGGCTCATGCGCTTGCGGGGAGTAGCAAGGGATGTCATGCGTTTACTCCGCAATGGCCACCGCGTCGGCGGCTTGCCAGCTGACGGTCAGCGGCTGGCCGATGGCGTATTGCTCGGCCTGGCGCTGCGTGGGGTAGGCCACGACGATGGGGGCGGCGTCGGCCACGCCCGAGTCCAGGTACAGCTTGGTCAGGCTGCCCGTCACCATCACGTCCAGCAGCTTGCCGGTCAGGCCGGCGCCCGAGGTGGCCACGCGCAGGTTTTGGGGGCGCAACATCACGGTGACCTTCTGGCCGTGCTTAATCGGAGCGCCGTTGGACAGCGCCTGGCCGGTAACACCCTGATGCGCCAGCGTCACGCTCAACACGTCGCCGTCCACCGCCGTGACCTCGCCTTGCAGCAGGTTCGATTCGCCCAGGAAGTCGGCCACGAAAAGCGTGCGGGGGCGGAAGTACAGATCTGCCGGCGTGCCCAGCTGCTCGATCGCGCCGCCGTTCATCAGGCAGATGCGGTCGGACATGGTCATGGCCTCTTCCTGGTCATGCGTGACGTACACGATGGTGGTGCCCAGTTCGCGGTGGATGCGCTTGATTTCCAGCTGCATCTGGTCGCGCAGTTTTTTGTCCAGCGCGCCCAGCGGTTCGTCCATCAAGATGATGGCGGGCCGATAGACCATGCAGCGCGCCAGTGCGATGCGCTGCTGCTGGCCGCCGGACAGTTCGCGCGGCAGGCGCGTGGCTACGTGCGGCAGGCGCACCATCTCCAGCGCTTCGTGCGCGCGGCGGCGCGCTTCGGCTGCCGGCACCTTGCGCATCTTCAAGGGAAACGCAATGTTCTCTTCGATGCTCATGTGTGGAAACAGCGCGTAGTTCTGGAACACCATGCCGATGTCGCGCTCATAGGGCGCGCCATAGGTGACGTCGGCGCCGTCGATCAGCACGCGGCCCTCGTCGGGCTGCGCCAGGCCGGCGATCAGGCTCAACAAGGTGGTCTTGCCGGACCCGGACGGGCCCAGCAGAGTCAGGAATTCGCCGCGAGCGACGTCCAGGTGCGTGGGCGCCAACGCGACAAAATCGCCATAGCGTTTGCCCAGGCCCGAGATTTGCAGATTGGAAGAAGACATGGTGTTCAGCACATTAGGATTCGCGCGGCGGGGGG
>NZ_JBLVOL010000013.1:49732-66408 GCF_053543755.1 Achromobacter semiaridum
CCCCGGCGGGGGCGCGCGGCCGATGGCTTATTTCAGGACCCAGCCGTTGAAGCGTTCAAGCACGTCGCGCTGCTTGTCCAACCAGTACGCGGCGTTGATGTGCAGGCCGGTCTTGATGTTGTCGGGGTGGGTCGGGCAATTGCGCGCCACGTCGGCCTTGATGTGGTCGAAGGCAGCGGGCTGCGTGACGCCGGCGGCAAAATACTCGACCAGCGCGGCCTGGCGCTTGGGGTCGGACGCAAACTTGATGAACTCGCGGCAAGCGTCGGCGTTGGGCGTGCCTTTCAGGATGGACCAGTTGTCGCAACCCCAGATGTTCTGGTCCCACACGATCTGCACCGGCGCGCCGTTGGCGATGGCCGATTGCGCGCGCGATACCCAGGTCGCGATCATGTCGACTTCGCCCGAGCCCAGCATCTGTTCGACCTGCGCGCCCGTGTTCCACCACACGTCCACCGACGGCTTGACCTTGTCCAGGCTGGCCAGCGCGCGGTCGATGTCGCAGGGGTAGACCTTGTCGGTCGGCACGCCGTCGGCCATCAGGGCTTCTTCGATGGTGTCGAACGGATGCTTGCGCAGGCCACGGCGGCCGGGGATGTCCTTGACGTTCCAGAAGTCGGCCCACGACGCGGGCGCGCGGCGGCCCTTGAAGGCGTCGGTGCGGTACGCCAGCACGGTGGTGTAGACGTTGTTGCCCACGCCGTAGGGCGACATGTATTGCGCCGGGATGGTGGCCACGACCGGATCGGATTCCAGGCCGTGCTTTTCCAGATAGACCTTGCCGCCTTCGGTCAGCATCAGGATGGCGGGCTGGCTGATCTTGGCCATGTCCCAGGTGTAGTTGCCGGTGTCGACCATGCTGCGGATCTGCGCGGTGGGTTCGGCGTTGGCCTGTACGCCCACCACCTGGATGCCGGTGGCTTCCGAGAACGGCTTGTAGAACACGGCGCCATAGGCCTTGCTGTAGATGCCGCCGTCATCACGCACGACGATGCGCTTGGAGGCGGCGCGCGACGGCGTCCAGATCATGGGCATGGCCAGCGCGGCGGCGCCGGCGGCCACGGTTTTCAGCGCGGCGCGGCGCGAGGCGTTGTGGGGGATCGATTTCATGGAAGACTCCTGCGGGTCGGGTCAGGGACTGCGGATCAAGGGTGGGGATCTAATGCTGCGGCTGCGCTTCGTTCATGGCAGCAGGCGGCCGGGGTTGAACAGGTTGGCGGGGTCGAAGGTGGACTTCAGCGCGCGCATCATCGCCAGTTCAACGGGTGACTTGTAGTGCGCCATTTCAGCCAGCGACGTGCGGCCCACGCCGTGTTCGGCGCTGAAGGTGCCGCCCAGCGCGTCGGCCGCATCGTTGACCGCGCGGCGGATAGCGGCGGCCATCGCGTCGCGGTCGGGCAGGGCGTTCCAGGCATCGAAGGTGAAGAAGGGAATGAAGTGCACGTTGCCGTCGCCCAGGTGGGCGACGATCAGCACCGGCAGGTCGGGCACCAGGCGGCGCACGGCGGCGGTGGCGTCGTCGATGAAGCGCGGCACGCTGGAGACGGGCACGGCGCTGTCCGTGGTCAGGCCCACGCCGGCCTTCTTATTGCCTTCGGACACGCTGTGGCGAACTTCCCAAAGCGCGGCGCGCTGGCTGTCGTTGCTGGCCAGCACGGCGTCGTGCAGCAGACCCAGTTCCGACGCGTGTTCCAGCGTCTGCTGCAACAGCGCTTGCAGTTCGTCGCCGCTGCCCGTGTCAGACAGTTCCACCAGCACATGCCACGGGTGCGTGTCGCCCAGCGGGTTCTTGCGGCCCGGCACGTGGGCCATCACGATGTCCAGCTGATTGCGGTCGATCATTTCAAAGGCCGACAGGCGCGAACCGCAGGCGCGTTGGAACCTGCCCAGGATTTCCAGCGCGGCTTGCGGGCTGTCCGGCGCCAGCCAGGCCACCGCGTGGCGGGTGGGCAGCGGATGCAGCTTGAGCACGGCGGCGGTGACGATGCCCATGGTGCCTTCGGCGCCGATGAACAGGTGCTTCAGATCAAAGCCGGTATTGTTCTTGCGCAGCGCCGTCAGGCCGTTCCAGATGGCGCCGTCGGGCAGCACCACTTCCAGGCCCAGGATGTTGTCGCGGGTATTGCCGTAGCGCAGCACGCCCGTGCCGCCCGCGTTGGTGGCGATGGTGCCGCCGATCTGGCACGAGCCTTCCGCGCCCAGGCTGATCGGGTACAAGCGGCCTTCGGCGGCCGCTGCGTCCTGCACCGTGGCCAGCACGCAACCGGCTTCTACTTCCATGGAATTGTTGGCGGCATCCACGCGGCGCACTCGGCGCATGCGCGCCAGGTTCACGATGACGGGCGGCGTGCCGCCGGCATCCGGCACCGCGCCGCCGCACAGGCTGGTATTGCCGCCCTGCGGCAACACGGGCGTGGCATGGGCGTTGCACAGCCGCACAATGTCGGCCACCTGCCGCGTGCTGCCGGGCAGGGCGACGCACAGCGCCGGGCCCTTGTACCGGCCGCGCCAGTCTTCGGTGTAGCCGGCCATGTCGGCTTCGGAATGAAGGATGGCGTCGGCGCCCAGGGCCTGGGTCAACGCGTCTAGCAGGGTGGTGCCGTAGGTCATGTCTGTGGTCCCGAATGAAGCCCGGAGATCACACGAACCCGAGCGCATTGAGGCACAGCATACGATCACTTAAATCGCTTTTCGATTTGATTAATCGTATAGCAATCGAATTCAGGGTATGTCCTAGTCGAGGCGGGCGGGGAACATACGGCTTGTCGCCCGCCAAATGAGCGAAATACAATCGTATCGTGCGATATGCGGTCTGTCTGCGTCGCCTTCCCTGCCTCTTTGGAACTGGATTCCCATGCGCGAAAAGATCGTTTTTATCGGAGGCGGCAACATGGCCTCCGCCATCATCGACGGCCTGCTAAGCCAAGGCCGTGAGCGGGCCGAGTTCCTGGTGATCGAGCCCTACGCGCCCACCCGCGACGCTCTTGTGGCGCGCGGATTGACCTGCCAGGAAAGCGTGGGACCGGCCGTCGCTGACGCCACGCTGTGCGTGCTGGCGACCAAGCCGCAAGGCTTGCAGGACGCCTGCGCCCAGGTGCGGGAATATCTGCCCGCCAGCGCCACGGTCGTCAGCATCGCGGCGGGCGTGGACCTGGCCTCGCTGTCGGACTGGCTGGGCAGCCACGCGCGCATTGTGCGCGCCATGCCGAACACGCCGGCCAAGGTGGGGCTGGGCATGACGGGGCTGTACGCCACGGCGGCGTGCGGCGCCGCCGAGCGCGACCGCGTCGACGCCCTGTTTGCCGCCGTGGGCGAGCGCATCTGGACCGACAACGAAGGCATGATCGACGCTGTCACCGCCGTGACGGGCAGCGGCCCGGGCTATGTCTTTTACTTCATGGCGGCGCTGCAAAAGGGCGCGGTCGAGCTGGGCTTTTCCGAGGCAGACGCGCGCCGCCTGGCGGTCGCCGCCTTTCGCGGCGCGGCAGGCCTGGCGGCAAGCGAAGACGTGCCCCTGACGGAATTGCAGGATCGCGTCACATCCAAGGGCGGCACCACCTATGCGGCCCTGACGCACTTGCGCGAAGCCGGCGTGGCCGACGCCATCGGCGCCGCCGTGCACAAGGCGCAAGAGCGCGCACGGGAACTGTCGGCGGGCTGATCTCAGCCCAGTGAGGCCGTGTCGCGGTGTCGCCCCAGCCACCATAGCAATGCGACGGACACGGCGATGGCCGCGACGTTGAACTGCATGGCGGTCGCGAATGCGTGGGCGTAGCGGTCGGGCGCATCGGCGTCGGCATGCGCTTGCAAGGCGCCGCCAAACAGCATGCCGGCGGCCGAGACGCCCAGCGCAGCGCCGACTTGTTGCAAGGTGGACACGACCCCCGCCGCCATGCCGGCATGACGGTCTTGAACCAGGCCCAACACCACGTTGACCAGCGGCGTGTTGACCGCGCCCTGCGCAGCGCCCAGCCACACCAGTGCGGGCACCAGCGACCACGGCGACAGCGCCGCGCCGGCCATGCCCACTTTCAGCATCAAGGTGGCGGTGGCCCCGCCATACAGCAAGGCCGCAACGGCAATGGCCGGCGTGCCGAAGCGGTTCACCAGGCGCGGCGCGGCCATCGACCCCGCAACGAAGCCCACGCTGGCGGGCGCGAAGATCAGGCCCGCCGTCAACGCGTCCAGCCCGAAGCCGGTTTGGACCAACAACGCGTAGCAAAGAAACATGGCGCTGGCGGTGGAGAACACCAGCATCACCAGCAGGCATCCGGCCGCAAAGCCCGGCTGCGCGATCAAGCCCATGTCCAGCAGCGGCGCGCCGCCGCGCGCCTTGACGCTGCGTTGCATGCGCGCGAACGCCAGCAGCACCGCAATGGAAGCGGCTCCGCACGCCAGCGCCCAGGCGGGCCATTGCCGCGCGGGGCCCTCGATCAAGGCCAGCAGCAACAAGGCCAGCCCTGCCGCCAGGCACGCGGCCCCGGGCCAGTCCATGGACGCGGCCTGGGCCTCGCGGGATTCAGGTATGTGGCGTGCCAGCGCCCACGCCGCCAGGCCCAGCGGCACGTTGACCAGGAAGACGGTGCGCCATGCAAGGCCCAGAAAATCGGCATGCACGATCCAGCCGCCCAGCACCTGGCCGGCAATCGCGGCCAGCCCCAGCGTCATACCCATCAGGCCGAACGCGCGCCGGCGCGCATGCCCGTCGTAGCTGACGCGTATCAGCGCATAGACCTGCGGAAACAGCAGCGCGGCGGCGGCCCCTTGCAACACGCGCGCGCCGATAAGCGTGTTGGCATCGGGGGCCAGCCCGCATAGACCCGAGGCCAGCGCAAAGCCCGCCATGCCAAGCCTGAACAAGCGCCGGCGACCCTGGCGGTCGCCCAGGCGGCTGCCCGCGATCAACAGCACGCCGAACGCCATTTCGTAGGCGGCGATGATGAAGTTGATCTGCGCGAACGACGCGGGCAAGGTGGTCTGCATGCTGGGGATGGCCACGTTCACCACAAAGAGGTCAAAGATCGTGATAAAGCCACCTGACAGCAGCACGCCAAGACCCAGCGGGCCCAACACGCGGGTGTCGGGGCAGGGCGGTGTGGCGCAGGGGGAAGGCAGGGCGTTAGTGGTCATGGGAGTGCCGATTGGAGGGGGATCGGCGCTATTCTGGCCATGCTTTGAGCCTTATACAATTTAGCTGTTTATGCTGTTACTACCGGCAATAGCCACTTCCCATGACCCTAGCTCCCGCCCCTCAACGACTGGACCGCACGCGCGCCGACCTGGCTGAATTCCTGCGATTGCGGCGCGAACGATTAAGCCCGACCGACCTTGGCCTGCCCGCCAATGGCCGGCGCCGCACCCCCGGATTGCGCCGCGAAGAAGTGGCGGCGCTGGCCGGCGTGGGGCTGGCTTGGTACACGTGGTTTGAACAAGGCCGCAACATCAGCGTGTCCGCGACGTTTCTGGAAAACCTGGCGCGCGTGCTGAAGCTGGACGCCGCCGAACGCCGCCACCTGTACCTCCTGGCCCATCAGCGCCCTCCCGCCGAAGCGGGCCGCACCTGGTGCACGGTGCCGCCGCAGGTGCGACGGCTGATGGACGACCTGCCGACCCGCCCCGCGTACATCCTGAACCTGCGCTGGGATGTGGTGATGTGGAACGCCGCCGCGGACAGCGTGTTCGATTTTTCGGCGCAGCCGACGGGGCGGCGCAACTTGTTGTGGATGTTGTTCGTCGTTCCCGCGATGCGGCACTTGTTTACGGATTGGTCCGCGCAGGCGCCCGCAATGCTGTCCACATTTCGTCGTGACTTTGCCAGTGCAGCAGGCGTGCCCGACATCGCCGAACTGGTCGACGAACTGCAAGCCGTGTCGCCGGACTTCCACGCGTGGTGGCGCGAGCACGACGTGCACGGCGCCTGCATGGGCCAGCGCAGGCTGCATATCGAATCGCTGGGCGACATTGCCTTTGAGCACACCACGCTGACCGTGGATGAAAGCCGCCACCTGCGCTTGGTGGTCTATGCGGTGGCGCCGGACGAGCCAGGGGCGGAAGCGTTTGCCCAATGGTTGAAGGCACGCAACACAACGTAGACGTTGACGCCGGGGATTTCGCGGATGTATCGTAAGAGCTATATCTAAAGATACATCGTAAGAGGCATTCATGCGCCATCCCGACTTCCAGACACCCGGCCACGGTGGCCATCACCGCCGCCATCATCACCACCCCTACCCCCATCACCATCCTTCGCACCACGCCGCCTCGCGCGGCGATTGGTTTTCCGGCCCGCCGGATGACGGGCGCGGCGACGCCGATGGTTTTGGTGGCGATGGCCGTGGCTTCACGCGCGGCCGCCGCGTGTCGGCCGACGACCTGCAACTGATGCTGCTGGGCCTGCTTGAACAAAACCCCAGCCACGGCTACGAACTGATCAAGGCGTTCGGCGCCCTGAGCAATGGCTTCTACACGCCCAGCCCCGGTATGGTCTACCCGGCGCTGACCTATCTGGAAGAACTGGGCTACGCCACCGTCGAGCAAGACGGGGCCAAGAAGCGTTACCACCTGGCGGACGCCGGCAAGGCGCATCTGGACGCCAACCGCGACCGCGTTGCGCTGATGTTCAACCGCTTCAAGCACATCGCCAAAAAAATGGACTGGATGCGCCAGGCCTGGAGCGGCGAGCCGCGCAGCGTGGGCCCTGAAGGCGAGGACGCACGCACCGGCTGGGTGCCGGAATTTGTAGAAGCGCGCCACGCGATGCGCCGTGCGCTGATGGAACGCACCGACGCCTCGCCCGCCGAACAACGCCGGATCGCCGCCATCCTGGCGCGCGCCACCGACGAGATCAACGGCAAGCCCTGTGCTTGATCTTGTCCTTTTCCCGAATCTGGAGTGTTGATGAACCGTAGCGACCTGACCGTGGAGCGCGTGCGCCACAACCTGAAAATGCGCGTCCTTACCGTCGTGCGCGTCGAACCCGTGGCCGGCCTGCTGGCCCGCGTCACTTTTACCGGCGATGACCTGCAGGACTTTGTCTCGGCGTCATTCGACGACCACGTCAAACTGTTCTTTCCGGCCGACCCGACGCAAGCGCCGGCCTTGCCCAGCGTGGGCCCCGATGGCGTGAAGTTTCCCGAAGGCGCGCCCAAGCCCGCCGCGCGGGATTACACGCCGCGCCGCTTCGACGCCGCGCGCCGCGAGCTGGAAATTGAATTCGTGCTGCATGGCGATGGTCCGGCATGCACGTGGGCGGCACAGGCGCAGCCCGGACAGCAGCTGGGTATCGGCGGCCCGCGTGGGTCGTTCGTGGTGCCCAAGGGCTTTGACTGGCATGTGCTGATTGGCGACGAAACAGCGCTGCCCGCCATCGCCCGCCGCCTGGAAGAACTGCCCGCCGCCGCCGAAGCGATCGTGTTGATCGAAGTGCCGTCTTCCGATAGCGAGATCCCGTTGGCCTCGGACGCGAAAACGTCGGTGCGCTGGCTGCACCGCAACGGCACGGCGGCGGGCTACAGCACGCTGTTATTGCAAGCGGCGCGCGAACTGACGTTGCCGTCGGGCGAGGGCTATGTCTGGGTGGCCGCCGAATCCGCGGTGGCCAAGGCCGTGCGCGAGATCATGGTGTCGCAGCACGCCATCGACAAATCCCGCATCCGCGCCGCAAGCTATTGGAAGCGTGGCGCGGTCGCGGTGCACGAGTCACATGAAGACTGATTGCGGCATGGCGCGAGGGCAGTCACGTTAGCGTCGCCGCCTGGCCGGCGTCTTTCATGTCTGGCGCGCCAGACTCAGCAGATTTTCCACGCGGCCTCCCGCCCCGTCTTCGCGCACCGCCAGCCCAAGCACCGCGCGTGGCCAGTCCAGGGCAAAGGGGCGATACACCGCGCCGTCCGGGCGCAGGTGGCGCAACGATGCCGGCACCACCGCCACGCCCATGCCCGCTGCCACCAGGTTCACCGCCGATGACAGCTGCGGCGCGCGTTGGCCGATCAGCGGATTCAAGCCATGCTGGCGGCACGCCGCCATGATGTCCGCGCTAAGGCCATAGCCCGATTTGCGCGAATACAGGATGAAGCGTTCCTGCGTCAGATCCTTCGGCGCCAGGCGCTTGCGGCGCGCCAGAGCATGCCCCAGCGGCAAGGCCACCACCAGCGGTTCTTCGGTCAACTGCGTGAACGTCAGGCCGCCATCCAGCGCAAACGGCGGCCGCACGAAAGCGGCATCAATCGTGCCTTCGCGCAGCTGCGCCACCAGCGTTTCGCTATCGCCTTGCGACAGCGTCATATCCACGTCGGGATAGCGCTGGCGATATTGGCGTATCACTTCCGTCACCACGCCGTTGAACGACGCCGACTCGGTAAACCCCAACGCCAATTCCCCCACCTCGCCTCGCGCGGCGCGCTGCGCCGTCTGCACCGCAGCGTCGGCGCGCGCCAGGATGTCATGCGCGCACGTCAGAAAAGCGCGGCCCGCGTCGTTCAGCACCACGCCGCGCCCCGTGCGGTCAAACAGCGGCGTGCCCACTTCCTGTTCCAGCTGGCGAATCTGCTGGCTTAGCGGCGGCTGCGCCATGCCCAGGATTTCGGCGGCGCGGGTGAAGTGCTGCGCCTCGGCCGTCACCACGAAATAACGCAGATGACGCAATTCCATATCGATACCTTTTATGTACTGATTATCAACATTTCATATATTGGACATTCTATTCGCCTGGGCCGATCATGCGGACATTGCCCCAACGATCAAGGTTTCCATGACGCGGTCCGCAAACCCCTCCCTGACCCCCGGCGCCCTGCTGCGCCAGCAACTGGCCCACGACATCGTGGTCGCGCCCGGCGCCTACGACGGGCTGTCGGCGCGGCTGGTCGCGGCGGCGGGCTTTGGCGCCGTCTATGCCAGCGGGGGCGCCATCGCCCGCGCGGCGGGATATCCGGACATCGGCCTGCTGAGCTTTACGGAAGTGATGGACCGCGTGGAAAAGATCGTCGACGCCAGCGGGCTGCCGGTAGTGGCAGACGCGGACACGGGCTTTGGCGGGTCCGCGAATGTGGAGCGCACCGTGCGCATCATGGAACGCGCGGGCGTGGCGGCGTTTCATATTGAAGACCAGTCGTTTCCCAAGCGTTGCGGGCACCTGGACGACAAAAGCCTGGTGGACGCCGACGAGATGTGCCGCAAGGTGCACATCGCCCGCCAGACCTTGAGCGACGCCGACACGCTGGTCATCGCGCGCACGGACGCCATCGCGGTGGAAGGGTTTGACGCCGCCATCACCCGTGCCGAGCGCTACCTGAAGGCAGGGGCCGACATGATTTTCGTGGAAGCGCCCGAAACGAGGGAGCAGATCCGCGCCATTGCCGACCGCCTGCCCGGCCTGAAGCTCATCAACATGTTTTACGGTGGCAAGACGCCGCTGGTGCCCTTGCCCGATCTGGCCGCGATGGGTTATCGCCTGGCCATCATTCCGTCGGACTTGCAGCGCGCCGCCATCCACGCCATGCAAGCCACGCTGGCGGCCATCAAGCAAACGGGCGACAGCAGCGCGCTGGCCGACCGGCTGACCAGCTTCAAGGAACGCGAGGCCATCGTGCAGACAGAGCGCTATCTGGCGTTGGACACGCAGTAAGCGTCCAACGCCCGGCCCGCACGCCAGCAGTACCGTGGCGCATTAGCGATCGCACCTTGCCGGCATCGTGTTCGGCCACAAACGTTGCCCCGCGCTGCCGTACAGCGTACGCACGCCGCACACCATTTGCACGCGGGCCAACGCGCGGCCGGCCGGGTCGATGATTTCCGACGCGTCCGTCTTGGACACTACCGCGCGCTGGTTCAAGAACGGCGTCACGGCGCTGTAGTCGGGCGCGATCACGAATTCGCCGCGGCGGTCCACAAAGCCGAAGTTCATGTCGGCCAGGGCCGGCGCCAGGCCGTCGCGCAGCGTGCCCAGCGCGTTAAACGCCGGGCCGGTGAGTGTGCCGTTGGTGTCCAGCGCTCGCATTGCGCGCGTGGACAGCAGCGACACCGCCTGGCCTTCCGAAAACGCGGACGTTGCGCCCTCGGCCGTCAATCGCGTCTTGCCGCCGGGTTCGACATAGTCGGTGCGCAACCGGCCATTAACCTCGTAGTGCCGCAGCAAAAGCGGCGAGCCTTGTGGCCAATCCCATTCGCCGGCGGGCAGCGTCGCCACCGTCTTGCCCGACGTATCGATCAGGCGGGTGCCGCTGTCGTCGGAGGCAAGCGCGCGCGCGGGCGTGCCCTGGAAGTTCGACGCCACGGCAGCGCGAGGCGCGATCTGCCACCGGCCTTGATCGTTCAGGTAGCCATAGCGTGGCGCGCGGCGAATTTCCAGCCAGTCGCCCAGCCGCGTGTACAGCGCGTCTTCCAGGTCCAGGGCATTGGTGCCATCGGCTGAAAAAACCCAGCGTTGCTGATCGCTGTCGGCCGTCACGCTGCCGTCTTGCGCGCGGCCGATTTGCAGCCGGCTGATGAAGGGCGTCAGCGCGCGGCCCTGGTCGTTGAACAGCGCCACGGGGCGGGTGTAGTCCTCGTCCTGCCCGCCTGCCTGCATCACCTTCCACAGCTTGTCGTTGACGCGCTCGACGGCATAATGGCGCGCCGGCACGATCCACTTGCCTTGCAGGTCGATCACGCCCACGCGGCCCGCGCCCAGCGACGCGGCGGCCTTTCCGTGCTGGAACGCGCCGATCTCCTGGAACGCGGGCGCGGCCAATTCCGTGCCCGCCACAAAGTCGTACAGGCCCCACGGCGCGTCAGCGCTGGCGGTCTTCACATAGCGGATGACACCGGGCGCGACCACCTGTGAATCGAACACGTCGCCGGGCAGGTCGTACTGCTTGCCGGCCCGGTCGATCATCTTGTTCACGCCCTTGGCGTACACCAGCGCGTACCCGTCGTTGAAGGCGCCGATGTGTTGTTGCAGCGGCAGGTCCATCACGCGGCCCTGCGCGTCCAGCAGACGGATGCCGTCGGCGGTGGTCGCGGCGTAGCGTAGCTGGTCCGCCTTGAGGGCCTTGTCCAGGACCGCCGAATCGCCGTCCCGCTCGTCGCCTGCGTCCAGCAGCGCCAGGTCCGTCCACGCCGCATCGGCGACGATGTTGCCGTCGGCCAGCAGCAAGCCGGCGCCCGCGGGGCCGCAATGGCAGTGCGACTGGCCCAGCATGCCCAGCGGCGCGCCCGGCAGGTTGAGCGGCAGCGGCTTCAATTCCATGTTCCGCGCGGCTTCCACGGCTTCGGGCTTGAGCAGCGCGCGGCCGTCGGCGTCCACGACATTCAGCAATGCGTTTTCCCGGCTCTTGACCCACAGACGGCCTTGGCGGACTTCCATGTTGCCGATATCCGCCAGCCATGCGGGCGCCGATTCGCCGTGCAGCCACGCACCCTTGGGCGTCAGCAGGCCCACGCCCGCCTCGCTTCTGAACAGCACGAAGCCTTCTTCATCGATGCTGGGCGACAGGCCCGCGCCCAGCGTCAGCGGCTTGTCCTGGCCGGGCACCAGCGCCATGGTCGTCTCGCCCGAGGGGTACACGATCGTGTCGTTGAAGCGCTGCGAGGCATGCGCCTGCTCCGAGCTCAGGGTGGCGACCAGCTGGCCGGCCGCGTTCAGCAGCGCATAACCTTTGCGACCCGCCAGCTGCGCGCTCCAGAATTGGCGCCCCACGGGGCCCATCGATTCGTAGTGCTGGTCCGCGCCGATCACCTTGCCGTCCGTGCCCAGCAGCACCACGCCGTCGGGCCCATCCGCCACGGCCAGCCTGCCGTCGCGGTCCGAGGAAATGTCGTGGTACACGGGCTCGACCACCCAGTTCCAATCGCGGTCCACCAGCCCCTGGCGATACTCGCCGTCGGTGGCGATGTACAAGTCCGGGCCATAGGCTTGCTTGACCGCCACGCCGGGCGTGGCGAAGCGGCGTTCGCCGGTGGGCGAGCGGTATTCCGGCTTGAAGGCCACGGCGGCGCGCGCGGGCAGGCCGTCAGCCAGATCCAGGCTGTCGATGCCCGGGTCCAGGGGATCGCCGACCGGTTCGCCTTGGCGGTTGATGAACAGGTGCCGGCCGTCCAGCGTGGCCACGGCCAGGCCGATTTGGGCAAAGTCGCCCACGCTGTCATAGCGCGGCGCCACGGCCATGCGGCCCTGCGGGTTGATGAAGCCCCATTTGCCTTGCCACTTCACGGCGGCCAGGCCGTGGCGGAAGTCGCGCACGGATTCAAAGATCGGGCGAATCACCAGCCGGCCGTTCTGGTCCAGAAAGCCCCAGGCATGGCGGCGCAGCGACTCGTCCGACGGCACGCGGCGCATGGGTTCCAGCGCCGACGGCAGCAGCACGGCGGCGCGTCCGTCCGCCAGGTTGCGGATGCAGCCGTTGGTGTAGGGCGTGTGATTGGAAATGTCGTCGACGGCGGCGTCGTTGCGCGAGCGGGCTTCATCGACGCAAAACACATGGCCCGTCTGCGCCTGCGCGGACAGGGATGCGCCCAGCGCGGCCAGGGCGCAGGCGATACGGGTGGTGCGGATCACGCGTGACGTCATGGTCATTCTGCTTTGGCGGAGTCTAGGGCGGGGGGATCGATGCGCTTGGCATCGGAGCAGGTCAGGGCTTCGCGCGGCCAGCTCTGGTTTTCTTCCGCGTCAAAAATCACGATCTGGTCGCACAGCACGCCGAAGGTGGTGGTGGTCTTGCCGCGTGTGTCGATGAATTCGACCAGGTGGTCGTGAAACACCATGGCGCGTTCGTCCTGGAAGTCTTGCGCCCAGGTGTAGGCGGGCGGGATGGCGTAGCGGCCGGTCAGGTCGATGAACCCATACAGCTTGCCGGTGCGATCCAGTCGTTGCGCCCGTGCCAGGCCATGTTTCAACGGGCCCAGCACGCTGAAGTACGCGCCCACGACGCGCTTGCCCGCCGCGTCCAGGAAACCGTACTTGCCGTAGTCCTCGCTGTACGGCACCACGCCTTCGCTGGCGTGGCGGTATTCCACGGGATAGCGGCCGGACAAGCGCGCTACTTCGCGGCCTTGCAGGTCTGTCAGCACCGTGTTGGACGCGCTGTCGTCGGTAAACAGCACGCGCCGCATGGACGCCAGCGGGAAGCCGTCGCCGCGCTTTTCCAGCACGGTCTTGCCCTGCTGGTCGATGACGCGATAGCCGGAGCCCTGATTGGCGCGCGCCAGGCCTTCGGGCTGCACAAAGAAGGGGTTGAATTCGCCATATAGCGCGGGCACTTGCAGGGTGCCGCGCGCGTCGATGGCGCCTTCGCGTTCGTCCTGGCGCACGATCAGCCAGTCACCGTGCTGCTCTTTGCTTTCGGGGCGCCCGTCGGTAATTTTGGTGGCGCGGCCTTGCGCGTCGAACAGCACGGCGCTGCCGTCAGCCAGTTGGCCGATGTAGCGGTTTTCGGCCAGCTTGTCGGGCTTGCCGTAGATGATGTCGCTGCGCTTGCCGGTGCGCAGGTTGACCATGCGGTACGGGCTGTCGCCATAGCGGCCGGCCAGGCCCTTGCCTTCGGGCTCGTTCACCAGCATGACGCCGTTGCCCAGGTATTCCATGTTGTAGGCGCTGTCGTGCGTGGGCGGCACGACCCACTGGCCCAGGCGGTTGACGACGCCCCAACGGTCCTTGTCCTGGACGCGAACCCAGTCGTCGTCGAATTCCTCGATGCGCTCATAGTCGGGCTTCAGGGCGGGCGCGTTCAGGCGCACGTTCCACAGGCCCCAGCGGCGCTCGCGGTTATCGTCGGCCGCGCGGTAGACCAGCAGCTCGCCGTCCAGATCGGAGGCCGCCGCGCCCACTTCGTCCGGCACGCGCGCCGGCTTGCCCTGCGCATCGATCAGGATGGCGTCGCGGCGCAGCATGTCGGGCGTGCGCGCCCAGGTGTAGGGGCCGTTGAAGGGGCGCAATTCGCTGTATTCGGGCGGCACCGCCCATTTGCCCTGTCCGTCGATGGCGCCCACCTTGTCGTCCTTGGCGCGCACCACCAGCGGCATCGTCACGTCATAGGTGTCGATGTTGACCCATTGCGGGTTCGACACGATCTTGCCGGTGACCGTCAGGATGGCCAGCGCCTGATCGCCGTTGAGCGCGCGCAGCAGCCCCAGCGGCATGGTCGCGTTGCCCGGCGTGCGCGGGGCCGACTTACGCGGCGAAAACGCGCTGACGTCATAGCCGCGCAGGCGCTGCGCCGTGTTTGCATCCAGCAAAGGCTTGCCGTCGGCCGCGTAGACCTGCACCAGCGACCCATCGGCGCTGGCGGCCGTGGCGGCGTACGAGGCGGCGTCTTCCGAGCTGAGGATGTCGGCCACGTCGGCCCCGGCCGCGGCTTGGTCCGCACCGACGGTCTCGGCGACGTCGGTGACGACGGTGGCGGAGTCGGCCGCGGTAGTGTCGGCGGCTGCGGTGTCGACCGCCGCGGTATCGACCGCCGCGGTTTCGACCGCCGCGGTGTCGACCGCCGCCACCGCGTCCGCGTCGGGCTTGGACGCGTCGGAGGCGCCTTCCGCAGCGGCTGCCGCATTTTGCCCAGCATCCACCGCCACCGCTTCAGCGGCAATATCGACGTTGCCGTCCGAGGCTTGCACGCCGTCGGCCGGCATGCCATAGACCCAGGCGCGGCCCTGCACGATGTCGACGCGGCCATCGCGTACCGCCAGCTTCTGCATCGTTCCGGCGGGGCTGATCAACAGCGTGGTCGATGCGTCGGACAGGTAGCGCCAGCCTTCGCGTTGCTGCACCCCCATGTACGACGTCGTGAATGCATGTGTCGGCTTGAGGCGTGCATCCAGCAACGTAGACTTGCCGTCGTCCGTGGCCACCAGCCACACGCCCGGCGCCAGCCACTGCACGCGCTCGTAGGCGGCGGACGAAATGGCTTCACCGCGCGGGTTCACAAACGTCCACTTCTCATCGCGGCGCACGGCCACGACGTCGCCGTCGCGCATGGGCGCTTCGCGCGAACGCAGCACCTGCGGCGTCACGGCCCAGCGGCCCTGCGCATCCAGCAAGCCCCACCACCCGGAATAGCGCGACCCGCGTACCTGCGCGGGCAGGTAGCCGGCCGACGGCGCGGCCAGCATCATCACGCCTTCGGGCAGCTCGGCGGCCGCGCCCGTCGTGGTGTTGATCAGACGCGGCGGCGTGGGCATCTCTATCGACGCCAGCTTCTGGCCGGGCATGAATCCCCATGTGCGCGTGCCCAGCGGGAAGGTCTTGACGACCTTGCCCTGGCGGTCGATCAGGACGTCGCGCTCGTCGTCTTCCACCAGCGCGGTGCCTTCGGCATTGAAACCCGTGGCGTTGGTATAGCGCGGCTTGATGACCCACTGGCCCTTGGTGTCGATATAGCCCCACAAGTCGCCCTGGCTGGCGGCGGCCACGCCGTTCTGAAATGGCATGGCCTGCGTGTAGGCAGGCGCGATGGCCATGCGCCCTTGCTTGTCGATGTAGCCCCAGGCGCCGGCATCATCGCTGCGCGACCCCGTCAGCACGGCCGCCAGCCCTTCACTGAAAGCCTGGTGGCAGACCGTGTCCGAGCCCTGTCCGTAGTAGGAGGTAGTGCACTGGTCCAGCCACGAATCCGCGCGCGCGGTCACGGGCAACGCGGGCAGGGCTAACGCCAGGGCCAGCGCCAGCGGCTTGATCGCGGCGCGCATCATACGAAGGCGCGGACAAGCGCCGCGAAAAAGGGGAAGCCAAGCCGGACGTGCCACATGGTCGGGTGCCTTGCCAAATTATGCGAAGGCAGCACTGTAACCAGCAGTAGCAGGCAATAAAGGGGTAAATGTAACGATAAAAAACGAAGCGTTAATGCGTCCCTACTCGGGTGGCTACTTGGGTGTCCGCTTGGGGGTCCACTTGGGTATCCGCTTGGGTGTCCACTTGGGGCGCTGCTTTTGGGGGGGTACTGGGCGGCTACTCGGCGGCACCGCCGCGCATCCACGCATTCCCGCGCCGCATGCAGGCGGCAAAAAATAATCGCTTGAAGCCAACTGGCGACGACTCTGTAATAGAACCGCGATGCCCCCTGTGCCGGGGCGCAGCAGCCGACCGAAGAGGCTCCCCATGCAAGCGCCGCTTGCTTCGTCTACCCGCGATGTTTTCTCCGATCCTTCCCATGACCCTTCCTACTTATGGCTGCTGGTGCTTGCCGGCGGCATCATCATGGGGCTGGCCCTGGGCGTGCGCCATGTGCAGGGCCTGTTCCTGCTGCCGGTCTCGATGGACCGGGGCTGGAACCGCGACACGTTCGCGATGGCGCTGGCCGTGCAAAACCTGACGTGGGGCATCGCGCAGCCGTTTACCGGCATGGTGGCCGACCGCTATGGGTCCGCCAAGGTCATTGCCGCCGGGCTGGTGTTCTACGCGCTGGGCCTGCTTGGCATGGCGCACGCCGCCACGCCCCTGGCCTTCATGCTGAGCGCCGGCGTGTGCATCGGCATCGCGCTGTCCGGCACCGCGTTCGCCGCGGTCTACGGCGCGCTAAGCCGGCTGGTGCCGCCCGAGCGGCGGGGGTGGGCATTGGGAGTGGCCGGGGCCGTGGGCGGCCTTGGGCAATTTGCGATGGTGCCCGCCGCGCAGTGGTTGATCGGCGGCTGGGGCTGGGTTAGCGCGTTGTTGGTGTTCTCGGTGCTGCTGGCCTTGTTGCTGCCCCTGGCGCGACCGCTGCGCGAAC
>NZ_JBLVOL010000014.1:0-31930 GCF_053543755.1 Achromobacter semiaridum
CGCGGCCCGACCGAACGCGGCCCGACCGAACGCGGCCCGACCGAACGCGCCGCCGACGAGGTCGCGCGCGTCACGACAAAGATCTTCACAAACTCCCTACAAAGCGGGAAAGATCCCGCGACGCGGCATGGATAGCATCACGGCATTCCTCTTTCACAGGGTATGCGTCCTCCATGTTCTCGCTAAGCCGCCTGGCCGCCATCGGATCGCTGTTGCTTGCCGGCGGCGGTTGCCAGACCCTGCCGCCCGCCGCGCCCGCCACAATCGCCAAAGGCGACTACGCGGCGGTCATGACCTACCTGACCGAGCGCATTCCCTACGACATGGCCGCGTCCAAGGTGCCCGGCCTGTCAATCGCCATTGTTGAGGATCAGCGCATCGTCTGGAGCACGGGCTTTGGGGTGGCGGATGCGTCGCGGCATCGCCGCGCTACCGGCGACACGCTGTATCGCGTGGGTGCCATCAGCAAGATTGTCACGGCGGCCAGTGTGTTGCGCGCCGCCGATGACGGCCGACTGCCCCTGGACGCACCCGCCACGGACGCCTTGCCCGATTGGCACGTCGAGCCCCGCCGCAACGCCCTGCAGTGGCTGGGCGCCGCGCCTTACACGGCACGAAACTTGCTGAACCTGCATCCCGGCACGTTGGAAGACACGATGGGCCGCGCCCGCGCCGACATGGCTTATGCCTTGTTGGGCGACATGGTGGCGCACGTGGCCCAAGAACCGTTTGACACCTATGTGCGCCGCACGATTCTTCACCCCTTGAACATGCCGCGCGCGGGATTTCGGCCGCATGAACGCATGCTGGAGCAGCGCGCGGTGGGCTATCGGCGTGGCCAGCCCTGGGCAGAGGCGCCACAGCCCAATGAGGCGGCAGACGGCTTGTGGGTCAGCGCATCCGAGATGGCGCGCTTTAGCAGCATGTTGTTCGCTAAAGGCGCGTACGGGGGCAAAGCCGAGGGCAACGCTGAGGGAAATGCGAAGGACAACGCCGAGGGCAACGCCAACGTCCGGCGCGTGCTGACGGTGCAATCGGCGCAAACGCTGCTGGGGCTGCAAACCGTGGCGGGCGACGGGCTGGACCTGGATTGCCGATTCGCCTTGTCGTGGTTGGCCGCGCCCTGTGACGACAAGGTGGTCAGCGCGACGTCAGTACGCGAACACAGCGGGGCCACGGAAGCTTTCCATTCGCGCTGGGTGTTGGCGCCGCAGGACAAGCTGGCCGTGCTGGTCATGGGCAACTCGGATTCCAGCGAGGCGCTGGTCGCGGCCGTTTCCACCCTGGCGATGCGCATGATGCGCCAAGCCAGGCAGGGCGGCGGACCGGCCTGAAAGACGCGCGGGGAGGCCGGGGGGCACGTGTCGCGTCTGATGAATTGTGGCGTTGTTTCAGGTGCCCTCGTACCTTTCTTTACAAAGGTTAATGAGATTTGAGAACTTTTCCGCTCTTGTCTCGATACATTGCCCGCCAGCGGCCAAGTGGCCGCGTTGACAAGCATGGAGGACGCCGATGTCGGAAATCGTTGTGTATGTTAGAAGCCAGCAGAAGCTGGGCGACCAGATCGTTGCCATGCCAACGCTGTATCAACTGAAAGAATGGTGGCCGTCTCGACGAATCAGCGTGGTTGCGCGTGACGATGTGGGCGCGTTCTACCAGGCGCTGCCATGGGTTGATGAGTTCGTGCGCGCCTCGACGCTGGGCGGCTACCTGCGCTGCCTGAAAAAAGAGACGCAGGTGTCCGTCAGCCTGCATCACAGCAGCGAACGCTTCGGCCTGGTCAATCTGCTGCGCTTGCCGCCCACCCGCCTGGGCTTCCGTCATGGACGGCTGACCGACATCGTCTGGACGCATTGGCACCGCAAGAACATCGCGGAATATATCGGGCAGGCCAATCTGAACATGCTGGCCTCCTATCGTCCTTTTGATGTTGAACGCGTGCCGCGCGCGTGTTTTGAAGCACTGGCGGGTCCGCACTTGCGCACCGCGCAAAGTGCCGATGTGGTGATGGTGCCTGGCGGCGGCTCGGGCGCGTTCAAGCGGTGGAGCCTGGCGAACTATGTGCAGCTGGCAGACGGCCTGAAGCGCGTAATGGGCGAGGGCGCCCGCTTTCTCTTCGTGTTGGGCCAGCAAGAGGCCGCTGAACGAGACGCCTTGCAGGCGATGCAGCGGCCGGACTTTGCGGTTGCGTATTGCCGCACGATTCCAGAGCTAAGCGCCATCATGCTGCGCGCGCGCCTGGTGGTGGCCAACGACTGCGGGCCCTCGCATATCGCGCAAGGCGCCTGTGTGCCCTATGTGGGCGTGTTCAACGAGACGAACCCTGAATGGTTCTGGCAGCGGCCCGGCTCGGCCGCTGTGGTGCCGCGCCGCCCGCAGGATGGCATCAACGCCATCACTTCCGACGAAGTGCTGACCGCCTGCCGCAATGTACTGGAGCATCATGCGCATCCTGCATACGCTGGCTGAACCGAGTCTTGGCGGGCTGGAATTTCGTACGTTGGAGCAGGCAAGTTGGTTGCAAAGGCATGGCTACGACGTGGCCATCGCATCGCCCTCGGGCAGCGCCGTCAGCGGCGCGGCGCGCGAGCGCAACCTGACAACGGTAGACATCGATTTCAAACCGGCCTACGCGCCCGCAACCGTCCTGGCGTTGCGCCGCGCGGTGAAGTCCCTGCGCATCCAGGTAATCGATAGCCACAGTCGCGCCGACGGTAAAACCGCCGCGCTGTGCCGCGACCTGTGCGCGGTGGTTCGAACCCGGCATTTCGCCAAACCCATGCGCACGTCGCCCCGCCGGCGGCTGGAATGGCGCGTCGGCTGCGATCACGTCATCGCCACCAGCAACGTGGGCAAGCAAGAACTGCTGGCGGCGCGGCTGTTTCGTGAAGATCGCATCAGCGTGGTGGGGGAATGGGCGGGCGACGAGTTCTTCCGCCAGGCCGAAGACCCAGACGCGCGTTTGCGCATCCGCCGCGGCCTGGAGATGCCGGCCCCGGACGATGCATACGTCATCGCCACCGTGGGCATGCTGCGCCCGGAAAAGGGCCAGGCCGATCTGCTGCGTGTGGTGCAGCGTTTGCGCGCGCTGGGCGTGCCTGCCGTGGCGCTCGTCGTGGGCATGCCCACCGCGGCCACCCGCGGCTATGCGTACGAGCTTTACCGTATGGCGATCGAACTGGGCATCTCCGACCATGTCGTTTTCGCCGGACATCGCAGCGATGTGCCCGACATGATGCGGGCGGCGGACGTGGTGCTGGTGCCCTCGGCCACGGAAGCCTGGTCGCGCGTGGTGCCCGAGGCCTACGCCATGGGCCGGCCCGTTGTCGCCAGCGAGGTGGGCGGCCTGCCCGAGATCGTCGTGCCCGGCCAGACCGGATGGCTGGCCGCGCCGGGCGACATCGCGGGCTATGTCCAGCGCATCCTGCACATCCGAAACGACCCCAGCGATGCGCAAGCGGTCGTGACCCGCGCCAGAACGTACGCCGAGACGCATTTCCGCCTTAGCGAAAAGATGTTCCACACGCTGGATGCGTACCGCCGCGCCATGGAGCCGGGCCTGCGCGCGGCGGCTGACCGTTCGCCGTCAGCCACGCGCGCCGTCCCCGCCTACGTCGATCCGTTGGAGGTACAGGCCCACGAATATCTGTTGACCGGCACAGGCGCGCGCGGCCGCACGGGCATCCTGCTGGTTCATGGTCTGGCGGGCACGCCCGAAGACATGCGGGTGCTGGCGCTGGGGCTGCACCGTCGCGGCTACACCGTGCTGGCGGTCAAGCTGGCCGGTCATTGCGGCACGCTGGATGAACTGGTGGGCACACGCTGGCTGGATTGGCTTGCAAGCGTGCGGCGCGGTGCCGACCTGCTGGCAAACCGGGTCGATCACGTGGTGCTGGGCGGGCAGTCGGTCGGCGCCGTGCTGGCACTGGCCCTGGCGCAGGAACGCCCGCTGCATGTTGCCGGTGTGCTGGCGTTGTCCCCCGTGTTCCGTCACGACGGCCGAGGCTTGCCGCGCTACGCCAGGCTGGGCTTCCTGTTGCCGCTCTTGCAGGGCCTGGGCATCGGCCGCCATCGCGTTGTTGCAAGCCGGGGGGCGTCGTCGCCGGGCACCCCCTGGTGGTCGGTGGCCCAGGCGCAAAAACTATCGGCGTCGGTATGGCGACGGCTGCACATACTGCGCGCGCCGTGCCTGGTCATGCATGCCCGGGACAATGACATCGCGTCCGTCTCGAACGCCTTCGACATTGTGAACCGCGCATGCCACGCAAACGTGTCCTTGCACTTGCTGGACGGCAGCCACCCGTTGACCCTGCTGGACCGCGAACGCAACGACGTGACCGCGCGGGTAGCGGCGTTCGTCAACGACATCGTGGAAGCGCCTGCGGGCCAGGCGGTCGTCAATGTGGCGTGACGGGCGTGATGGCAAGTGCATTGCGGGGCGCCGGCCGATCACTTTGCGTCCTCGATGCTGCAAAGCCCAGACGATGAATCGCGGTGTGACGCTCTGCAAACGTGTGCAGGTTCGGCAAGCCCGTCGGCGCCGATTTCCGTCAACGCCCCGCCACCTGTAGCACCGCGTCGGCGAACGCCCGCGGCGCCTCTTGCGGCAGGTTGTGACCGATACCGCCGGTGATCGCGCGGTGCTGGTATTTGCCCGTGAACTGCTTGGCGTAGGCGGCGGGTGGCGGGTGCGGGGCACCGTTGGCGTCCCCTTCCAGCGTGATCGTGGGTACGGTGATCTTCGGAGCGGCGGCCAGGCGCTTTTCCAGCGCGTCGTATTGCGCTTCGCCGTCCGCCAGCGCCAGGCGCCAGCGGTAGTTGTGCACCACCACCGCCACATGATCCGGGTTGTCGAACGCACGCGCCGAACGCTGGTAGGTGGCGTCGTCGAACTTCCACTGCGGCGACGCCAGTTGCCAGATCAGCTTGTTGAAGCCATCCCGATTCGCGGCGTAGCCCGCTGCGCCGCGTTCGGTGGCGAAGTAGAACTGATACCACCACTGGAACTCCGCCTCTGGGGGCAGGGGCTTGCGATTGCCCGCCTGGCTGCCGATCAGGTAGCCGCTGACCGAGACCAATGCCAGGCAGCGTTCGGGCCACAGCGCGGCCAGGATATCGGCGGTGCGCGCGCCCCAGTCGAATCCGGCGATCACCGCGCGTTCGATCTTCAGCGCGTCCATCAACGCAATGATGTCGACCGCGACAACCGCCTGTTGACCATTGCGCGGCGTGTCCGCCGACAGAAACCGCGTCGAACCGTAGCCGCGCAGGTAGGGAATGATCACGCGGTAACCCGCGCCGGTAAGCCGGGGCGCCACGTCCGCGAAGGCGTGGATGTCGTAGGGCCAGCCGTGCAGCAGGATGGCGACGGGGCCGTTGGCCGGGCCCGCGTCCACGTAGCCCACATCCAGCGTACCGGCGCGAATCTGGCGGATGTCGCCAAAGGGTGTAGCGCCGCCACGGGCGGCGACGCCAGCGGTTGCCGTGCTTTTTGACACGCCGGAGGACACCTCGGCCTTGGCCCATGCGCTGCCGCTTGCGGCAAGGTTCAGCAGGCTGGCGGCGGCCAGTGTCGATGTGGTGGCGAGCAGGCGGCGGCGCTGCGGGTCAGTGGGGTGGGTCATCGTGAAAGCTCCTGGAAAAGTTCGCGGGTTTGGACGGGCTGCGAACGATTTATAGGGGCTGCGCGATGGTCTTGGGTGTCGCAATGTACCGTCCCGGCAGACGGATACAGTGCGATGCAATACAGGCGGTATTTGCCTTATCTACCGACCCAGCGCGTGCTCCGTCTTTCCCGGTGGCCCCTTCAGCCGCTTCAGGAACCATCTGCCCGCCGGCCCCGGCGGCGTGTCTTTCCGGTAGATCGCGAACATGGCGATGGGCGGGGTGCGCGGTTGAAAAGCCTCGATGCGCAACTTGACCAGCGCGCCGGCCTCCAGGTCCGACTGCACCATTTCCGTGGGCATGTGGCCCCATCCGAAGCCGGCACGCAAGAATGCGTGCTTGGCGCCAAGATCGGCAAGCCGCCAGATCTGGGGCGAAAGCACGCCGAATGTCGCGCCTTCGGTCAGCGTGGTGCGGTCTGTCAGCACCAGTTGCACGTGTTCCTCCAGGTCGCGCGTGCGGATAAGACCCTGATGCGACGCCAGCGGGTGTGACGGTGCGGCCACCGTCAACATGGGCACGTCCAACAGCTTTTCTGCGTCTAGCAGATCCGGCACCGCCGGCATCGAGCCGCTGATGCCAAGCCGGCAAGCCTGTTCCAGCACCGGCTGCACGACGGCGCCCAGGGCTTCGACATACAGCCGCAGCGGCGTGTGCGGAAACGCTTGTCGGAATGCGCCAACGGTGTCCGTCAACGATGCCATGGGGTACATGACGTCCACCACCACCGACAGTTCAGCTTCCAGCCCCTCGGCAATCGCGCGGGCTTTGGACTTGAACCCGTCCATGCCGCCGACCACCAGGCGCGCTTGCGCCAACAGCGCGGCGCCTTCTTCGGTCAGGCGGGGATAGCGGCCATTGCGGTCAAAGAGACGCACGCCAAGCTGGTTTTCAAGATTCGCCAGCGTGTGGCTGACCACCGACTGGGCACGCCTGAGTTTGCGGCCCGCGGCCGAGAAGCTTCCTTCGTCAGCGGCGGCAATGAAAGTGCGCAGCTGGTCTAACGAAACGGCGTCGAGCATATATCGATGAAGTAGATGGATTGCATCTAGAAATATAGGCTATCTGGATACGTGTCAAGTCTCTATTCTGCGGACATCAACTCTTTGGAAAGGATGATTCACATGACCTCGAACCTGAATGCCCACCCCGCCATCCCGGCTATCGGCCGCGCTTTCATCGCGGCAATCTTCCTGCTTAGCGGTATCGGCAAGCTGATGGACCCCGGCGCCACCCTGGCCTATATCGGGTCGCTGGGGCTGCCCAGTCCGGAGCTGGGCCTGGTGGCCGCCGCGGCGCTGGAATTGGGTGGCTCTCTGTTGCTGATAGTCGGTTACCGCACGCGGCCGACCGCCCTGCTGTTGGCCGTTTACGCCCTGGTGACCGCGCTGATCTTCCACCATGCGTTGGCCGACCAGAACCAGATGTTTCATTTCCTGAAGAACCTGGCCATGGCAGGCGGCCTGCTACAGGTCGTGGCGTTCGGCGCAGGCGGCTTCAGCGTGGACAACCGCCGTGCGCAAGCCAAGCGCGCGCTGGCCTGATCGCATCCACCGGAACAAAGGAAACCATCATGACCATCGCGACAGAACTGCTACGGCAACACCTGCAATTGCTGGTTGACGACAACCCGACGTGGCAGACATTGATTCATGACGACATCGTGTGGGACCTGCCCTATGCGCCCAGCCTGGGCCACCCGTTGCAACTTGAGGGCCGCGATGCCGTCCTGCGCCACGCGGGTTGGTTCGTGGACGCGGTGAGCGACTTCCGCTTCTTCGATACCCAGATCGTCGCCACCGACGACGCGCACCATGCCGTCGCCCGAGTGCAGGCGGAAGGCAAGGTTGCGGCGACGGGACGGCACTATCAACAAGAGTACGTGGTGTTTTTGACCGTGCGCGACGGGCGTATTGCCCGGCTGCGCGAGTACTTCGATCCGGTGAAGGCCGCGTTGGCCTTCGATGCCCCGATTGTGGGCGTTCCTTCAAGGAGCATCTGATGAAAGCCATCCGTGTGTTTGCCTACGGCACCCCCGACGTGCTGACCCTGGCCGAAGTGGACGATCCCGTCCCCGGCGAAAACGAAGTCCTGATCGACGTCGCCACGGCGGCGGTAAACCCGATTGACTGGAAAATCGTCAGCGGCTCGATGCAGGCGTTCATCAAGCTGGCGCTGCCGTTCACCCCGGGCGTCGATGCCGCCGGTACCGTCGTCGCCGTCGGACGTAATGTCACGACGTTGGCGCCGGGGGATGAGGTAATGGGCTTCATCGGCATCGTTGGCGCCTACGCAAGCAGGGTGGTCGTCGATGCGGCCCGGCTGGCGCGAAAGCCGGCGGGGCTGAGTTTTGCCCAGGCGGCCGCCATGCCCGCGGCAACGCTTACCGCCTGGCAGGCGCTACACGAACACGGCGCGCTGCAATCGGGCCAGTCGGTCTTGATTCATGCGGCGGCCGGAGGGGTGGGAAGCGCAGCGGTCCAGTTGGCCAACCTGGCGGGCGCGCAGGTGATCGGCACCGCGTCGGCCGGTAACCGCGACTATGTTCTTGAACTTGGCGCCGCGCAATTCATCGACTATCGGGCAGGCGACTTTTCCCAGCAGGTGCCCAAGGTTGATCTTGTGATTGATCTGGTCGGCGCAAGCACGCAGGCGCGTTCATGGTCGGTACTGAAGCCTGGAGGCACCCTGGTGTCGACGGTCAGCCGGCCGGACACCGACCATGCCGACATCCCGGCGGGGGCAACCGGAAAGCACTTCGCAACCCGCGCCGACGGGCAGCTGTTGACGGATTTGGCGGCGCTATACGCATCCGGTGGTCTGCGCACCCATCTGGATTCGGCCTTTCCCCTGGCGCAGGCAAACCGTGCCCTTGAACGCAGCATGGGCGGCCACGTGCGCGGGAAGGTCATTCTTGATATGTCGGCTTGACGCGACGGGGCGTGAAGGCGCTTGTCGGTAGCGGCAGGTCGGCAAGCGCCCCGTTGCCGGCTTCCGACCGCCAACCGCCTGTCGCTTCCGGTCAATCGCCGTGCGCGTCTTGTCAATTCCCCCCGAGCGGGCGCCCCTAAGATTCCCTGCATCTCCCCGTGCAGGCTATCTGACAGGCATCCGGCCCCGCTCCCCATGATTACGCTCTACGACCATCCCCGATCCGGCAATTGCTACAAGGTGCGCCTCTTCCTGGCGTTGATCGCATTGCCCTATCGGCGCGAGTTCATGGATGTGCTGGCGCGCAAGAACCAGACCGAGGCGTTCGAACGCATCAGCGCGTGGAGGCAAGTCCCGGCGATCGATGACGGGGGTCTGGCCGTTTGGGACAGCCACGCCATCCTGATGTACCTGGCGCAGAAGCACGCCCCGCAGTGGCTGGCGCCGCTTCCTCATAGCGCGCAGATGCACGCGTGGCTGTCGGTGTCGGCCAACGAAATTGCGAACAGCTTGCAGCCGTTGCGGCTGACCAAGGTGGTCAGCCACGCCGAGGCCGCGCATCACCTGGGCGTCAGTGAAGCGCTGCTTGATGTGCAGGGCCTGAAGCTGCGGACGGATCGGCTGTTGAAACAGCTGGAAAAGCGCCTTGGCGTCAGCCCCTGGCTGGCGACCGTACGCAGCGTCGCGGACATCGCCTGTTATGGCTATCTGGCATTGGCAGAAGAGGCCGGCATCGATCTGGACGGCTATCCCGCCCTGTCGGCTTGGCGCCGGCGCATCGAAGAACTGCCGGGTTACGTCGCGCCACAACACACCAACACAAAACACACTGGGGAAAAACATGGAAGCGATCTCTCGACCTGACGTGAACGTAGGGGCTGGAAAAAAGCCGAACCTGCTTCGAATCTCTGTGGCCACGGTAGTGGGCACAGCCGTTGAAGCGTTTGATTTCCTGGCGTACGGCACGGCCGCCGCACTGGTCTTCAATAAGCTGTTCTTCCCGCAGTTCGACCCCTTGACCGGCACGCTGGCGGCGTTTGCCGCCTTTGCCAGCGGCATGCTGGCGCGGCCCATCGGCGGGATCCTGTTCGGGCACTTTGGGGACCGCATCGGTCGCAAGTCCATGTTGACGCTTAGCTTGCTCATGATGGGCATCTGTACGGTGCTGATCGGGCTGTTGCCCACCTACGAGCAAATTGGCGTGTGGGCGCCGATCTTGTTGGTGGCGCTACGCATCGGGCAAGGCTTGTCGTTTGGTGGCGAACTTGGCGGTGCCATGCTGATGGCCGTGGAACACGCGCCACCCCGATGGAAGGGCCTGTTTGGCAGCCTGCCTTTGGTGGGGTCGCCGCTGGGCATCCTGCTGTCGGTGGGCGCCTTCGCCCTGGTCACGCGGTTGCCTGAAGAAGACTTTCTATCGTGGGGCTGGCGGCTGCCTTTTTTGGCCAGCGCGGTGTTGATCGTGGTCGGGATATTGATACGCCGTGGCATCGACGAGTCGCCGGATTTCGCCCGCGTCAAGGCCGAGCAAACGCAGGTCAAGCTGCCCGTGGCCGAATTGCTGGGCAAGCATGGCAAGGCGTTGTTGCTGTGCGTGGGATGCAAGCTGGCCGAAGTCACGTTGATCTACACCTTCCTTGTTTTCTCGGTGTCGTATGCGGTATCGACGCTGGGCTTCAGCCGGTCCGACGCGCTGCAAGCGCTGCTATACGGCGCGGCCGTGATGACGTTCACCATACCCGTGTTCGGCATGTTGGGCGACCGCTTCGGCGCAAGGCGCGTCTGCGGCTGGGGTGGGCTGTTGCTGGCCGTGATGGCGGTTCCGATCTTCATGGCCGTGGGCAGCGGCTCGCTGCTTGCCTATAGCGTGGCGGCGTTCATCGCCATGGCCTTGAACTACGCGATGATGATTGCGCCCCAGTCCAGCCTGTATGCGGCCCAGTTTCCGCCAGAGCTGCGGTACTCGGGCCTGTCGATCGGCGTGCAGTTTTCCGCCGCAATCGGGGGGGGCTTGGCGCCGATGGTGTCGGCAATGTTGGTGGCTCGGTTCGACAGCATCGTGCCCGTGGGCGCGTACCTGGCGGTGCTGGGCGTCGTTGCGGGCACGTCGGCGTTCTTGATGAAGCCCACCACCCGGGCACGCTCCGCGCCCTGATCTTCAGCCGCCGTTTAGCGATCCAGCGCCAGCACCGCCGCACGGTATTTGTTCGGCGGGCTGCCGAACCGTTGCTGGAAGCATCGGCTGAAGTGGCTTGCATCCTGGAATCCACAGCTCAGCGCAATGTCCTTGACGGGGACATGTGCCCTGCACTGATCTTCCAGTGCGCTGCGGGCCAGCTGCAACCGGCGCTCGCGCACGTACTGGCCATACTGGATGCCGCGCATCTGGAACAAGCGATGCACCCAGCGGCTGGAAGCGCGCAGCGCGCGCGCCACCGCCGCCACGGACAAGTCGTTGTCGGTGATGTGCGTATCCACGTAGCTGGTAATCGCCTGCCAGCTTTCGATGGGGCCGCGCTCGGTGGTCGGCAATTGCTCCAGCGCCTGGCTGGTGTAGATGGCCGCCAGCAAAGAGATCAACGCCTGTTCCGCAAACATGCTGGACGTGGGGCTGACGGCGTCGGGCGGCTCAAAAAAAACATGCCCCAGGCAGTGGTGGGCCGTGCGCACCATCGGCAGCGTCGACGCCGCGCGTTGCGCCGTGAACTGCGAGATATCCTGCAAGTGCATGCCTAGCAGATTCAGCAAGGATCCCTTGATCACGACCAGCCTGGAGTCCGTCAGCATGCGCACTTCGGAAGGCAGGGCGGTGGTACGAAAAATGATGTCGCCCGTTTCCACGGGCAGGCTCGCGCCGTTCTGGCTGATGGTGCCGTGCCCTTCGATGATGAAGCTGGCCAGGAATTCCGCCCGTAGCGCATCGGCCGCATGTTCGGCCCGGTGCTGCACCGTCATGGGCGTGGACTCCAGGTTCACGGCCAGGCCGCCCGCGCGCAGGCGGCATGCCTGTAGATGCAGGCGCGGTTGCAGGGTCAGCGGCAGGAAGTCCCCCGGCAGCACCAGCTTGTTCAGTCGCGCCTGATAGCCGGACAGTTCGGCCTCGTAGAAGGGACGAAAACGGGGCGCGAAATTCAGGTCCGGTTCCTGCTGGGAAGCGGCAGGCGGAAGCGATGGGGCGGCTTGCATGTCGATGGATGAACCCGACTTTCCGTGCGGGCCAAGCGCCCGCGAAATCATTGTATCGACGCTGATCGCGCACGCACCTGCCGTTTACCCTAGGCCCTTGTCACTCTCGGACAAGCCCTGTGCGGTTGGAAGCAATGCCTGAAAAGCGCCTGCCGGATGTAATGGCAACGGTATGCCACCCGGCAAAGGCATCAGGAGATGAATGTGGATGACAAGGCAATGCAGTCCGACGCGTTTTTCAAGCGCTCGGCCGACAAGCTGGATTTCGGTAATTGGAACGTGCGGGAAAAAATCGCCCTAAGCTGCCGCATCCTGGCAAGCGAAGGGCACTCGGAGACCCTGGCGGGGCAGATCACCGTGAAGAACGACGACGGTTCCTTCTACACGACGGCGCTGGCCCAGGCCTTCGACGAGATCCGGCCGGACACGGTGATCCGCATCAACGACGACATGGACGTGCTGGAAGGAGAGGGCACGCCCAACCCCGCCGTGCGGTTTCACTTCTGGGTTTATCGCAACCGGCCCGATGTGCGCTGCATCGTGCACACCCATCCCCCTTACGTATCGACCCTGACCATGACCGGGCGCCCGCTGGTGGTGTCGCACATGGACGCGACGCCGTTTCACAACGACTGTGCGCACTTGAAGGAATGGCCGGGCTTGCCGATCGCCGACCAGGAGGGCGAAATCATTTCCGCCGCCTTGGGGAAAAAGCGCTGTGTGCTGTTGGCCAACCACGGGTTTCTGGCCGCGACCGGTACTGTGGAAGAAACCCTGTACCTGTCGGTGCTGATCGAGCGCGCAGCGCGCAATCAATTGCTGGCGGCCGCCGCCTACGGTGACGTGAAACCGGTGGACGATGCGCTGGCAGCCGAGTCGCACGACTTTCTGCTCAAGCCCAGCATCGTGCGAGCCAGCTTCGCCATGTTCGCGCGCCGTATCGAACGGCAGGGCATTGCGCAGGCATAAGCCAAGCCTCGGCGCGAAACAACGAGCCGCCCCAAAAAAAAAGGCCGGCCGCGAAGAGCGGGCCGGCCTTTTTGATCCACCACGACACTTACGCGTCGGCGGCACCTTCCTCCGCCGCAGCCGTCGGCTGCACCTGGTTGATCAGGGCGGGCCAGGTGTTGATCGACAACAGATGGCAGTACACCAGCGGCAGCCAGCCGTTGGCGCGCCAGCGCAGGAACTCGTCGTCCGGCAGCTTGTTGAACTTGGCTTCGTCGATCACCTTGAAGCCGGACATGGCCAGGCGCTGGCCGTCGGGCAGGGTGATGTCGGCGCGGTTCTCGATCAGCAGATCGGCGGCGGCCAGGGCCTGCGCGAACTCCATCGTGTAGGCGTGCTGGTTCTGGTAGTCGCGGCAGAATTCCAGCGCGCTGCGTGCCAGGTCGGTGGGTTCACCGGCTTCGTCGAAGAACGGATTGTCGCGGCCTTCGACCACCGAGGCGGCCTTCTCGTCAACGCACAGCGTGAACTGGCTGCGGTCTTCGTTCTCCATGAAGATGAAGGGATAGCGGCGCACGTAAGCCGGGATGTAGGTGCCGGCGCGCCACTGGCCGTCGGCGTCGACGAACAGGTTTTCCTGGCCACGCACGCCCAACACCGCGACAGGCGTGGGCTGATCGCCGTCGGTGAAGACGATGGGGAAGTGGCGGCAGGCGGTCGGCAGCTCGGTGGCCACCAGCGGCACGGCGTTGGTGGTGGCGGCATAGGCAAAGCCCGTGTTGCCGGCCAGCGACAGGTTGGCATGCACGCCGGCAGCCAGGGGGCGGGGTTGTTCGTAGAACAGGGGAAGCGAAGTCTGCGTAGTCATGGTGTCGAATCAAAGAGTGCGGGATTGTGCGTCGTTGTCGCGACGCTCGTCGTCGGAAGACGGGCTGCCTTCGGCGACGGGTTGTTGCGGTTTGCCGGCCGGCGTTTGCAGGACCGAGGTCTGGCCGTTCGGAACGTTCAGCATGGCGTTGTCGCCGGAAGGCAGCTGCCAGTTGAAGGTGGCGGAGGCCACTTTCAGCACCTGCGGATCGGCGTATGCGCCCAGCGGATCCGGGCCGAAACTATCAGACGGGACCGTACCACGGAACAAAGACGAGGCGGTAGGCGTGGTCGGGATGACCGGCTGCGGCGCGGTGATGGCGGACAGGCGGTCGATGACGCCCGTCGGACCCCACGTGACGCCGTTCAGGTAGTACGGCGAGCCCACCAGCGAGCTCTTGATGGAAGCGGCCGCCACGGCGCCCGTCTTGCCACCCACCGTGCCCCACACGTCGGCCGAGCCGGCGGTGAGAACGGTCAACGAGCCCACGTCCAGCTTGTGGCTGAGGTTGGCGTCGTTCAGGCCGATGCGCAGCGCGCCCAGCGGGCCGGCGGCCAGCGTCAACGCCGTTTGCGGGCCCACCAGGCCAACCGCGGTGATGTCGCCGTTGGTGCTGATGGTGGCATTCGCGCCTTGCAGCGTGGCGGGTGCGCCCAGGTTGATGGGGCCTTGGGTCACCAGCAATTGCGCGGGCAGCGTCAGGCCGGCGCCGCCGGTCTGCGTGAAGCCCGTGGCGGCCTTCACCGTCGAGCCGGCGGCGAACGTCGTCGTGCCGGTCGGGTCGGTGTTGGTGATGCGGATCGGACCCGTGTCGGCGGTAACGTCCTTGCCGAACGCGACCTTGCCGCCCGTGATGTCGATGCCGTCGGGACCCGAGGCGCGGACGTTGCCGTTGTAGCTGGCGGACTTGGCTTCCAGCTGCTGCACGCGGTAGGCGCTGACGTCGCCGTTGAACACGATGGTGTCCACGGCGCGCAGCGTCAGCGAGCCCAAGTCGGTGGCGTCGCCCGCCACCAGCACGTTCTTGCCTGCGTTGATGGCCAGGTTGTTGCCGTTGCCGTCCAGCTTGCTGCCCAGCACGACCGAACCCGTGGTGCTGGCCAGATCGCGGTCGCCGGTCAGCGTTACCGCGCCGGTGTAGACCTGGTCGCCGGTCGTGACGACCTTGCCCGGGCCCATCGTGGTGGTGCCTTCGATCGCCAGGCCGCGCAGCGGCGTGGTCGCGCCGATGTCGCCCTGGATGTCGGCGTTGCCGGCGATGATCAGGCCTTGCTGGCCCGACTCGGTACCGTCCACGCCGGCCTTCAGTTGCACGTTGGTGCCGGTCAGCGTGGTGTCCGCGCCGGACAGGATCACGTGCTGGCCATACTGCTGCGAACCCGTGGTGTCGACCGAACCGCCGTTGATCAGCACGTCGCCGTTGCCGCTGGTTTGCAGCGACGCGGTGCGAACCGGGCCGTCCAGGACGGTGTCGCCGGCGGCGTTGATTGTCAGGTTGCCCAGGCGAGAACCTTGGCCGACCGGGCCGGCAAATTCCACGTCGCCCTTGCCCGCCGACACAGTCATGTCGTGCCCGCCGTCAACGGCGCCAACGAAGCGGATGTCGCCGTCGCGGCTGGCCACGGTAACGTCGCCGCCCAGCGTGACCGCGCCCAGGTACGACTGGTCGCCCGTGGTCGCGATGCTGCCTTGGCCCAGCGTGGACTTGCCGTTTACCGTCAGGCCGGCCAGCGCATCCTGCGCACCGATCGGACCCTTCAACACGGCGTCGCCGTCAATGGTCAGCTCATGCGAGCCGTCGGCGCCGCCCAACAGGCCCACCGTGCTGCCCTTCAGGACGGTGTCGCCGCCCAGCACCACGCGTTCGTCGTAGGACTGCGCGCCGGTCGTGTCGACCCGCCCGCCGTTGATGGCAATCGTGCCGCCCACGTCCGACGTGATCGATGCCGCGTAGACAACGTCGTTCAGCGTGGTCGAGCCCTGGCTGGCGATGGCGATGTTGCCCAGCCGGCCACCCGCGTCGTCGCCCACGGCGTCCGTGAACGTGACGTTGCCCGCACCGGCCGACAGCGACAGGTCATGCCCGTCGCCCTGGCTGCTGGCGACTTTGTCATTGAACGTGATGCTGCCGCCTTGGGTCGTCAACGCCACGTCGCCGTCAAGAGTGACCGCGCCGTTGTACGACTGCTTGCCGCTCGTGCCGATGCTGCCGTCCAGGCTGGACGTGCCGTTGACCGTCAGGCTCGCCAGCACGTCCTGCGCACCGAACGCGCCCTTCAGCACGGCGTCGCCGTCGATGGTCAGGCCATGCTTGCCGTTGCCGCCACCCAACAGGCTGACGGTGCTGCCCTTCAACACCGTATCCGCGCCCAGCGTGACCAGTTCGCGGAAGGTTTGCGTGCCCGTTGTGTCGACCAGGCCGCCGTTGATGGCTACCGTGCCCGGGGCGTCCGTCTGCGCCGACGCGGCGTAGACCGCGCCGTTGAACGTGGTCGCGCCGGCGGTGTTGGCCGTCAGGTCGCCCAGGCGTTGTCCCGCGCTGCCCACGGCGTTCAGGCGAATATCGCCGCCTGCCGTGGAGTCAATGACGACGTTGCGGGTGCCGATCAGCGCGCCGTCGAACGTGACGTTGCCGGTGGTGGTGGACAACGACTGGTCGCTGCCAAGCGTGACGTCGTTCTGGTAGTGCTGGCTGCCGGTGGTGGCGATGCCGCGGGTGATCAGCGTGGCGGGGCCGTTGACGGTCAGGCTGGCCAGCTTGGTGTTGGCGCCGATGGCGCCGGCCAGCGCGGCCGGGCCATCGACGGTCAACGCGTACGCGCCGTCCACGCCATCGGCCAGCGTGACGCCGCTGCCGCTCAACGTTGTGTCGGCGCCCAGCACCACAGCGGCGCTGTAGGACTGCATGCCGGTCGTTGTGACGCTGCCGCCGTTAAGCGCGGTGATGCCGGTGCCGACCTGGTTCAGCGATGCGGTGTTGACCGCGCCGCCGTAGGTGGTGGCGCCGGCCGTCAGAACGGTCAGCGCGTTCGCGCCCGAGACGTCGCCCGTGAACGTGACGGCGCCGTTGCCCGTGTACACGTTGACGCCGCCAGCCAACACGGTGTCGCCATCGACGCCGAAAGCGCCGTTGCCGGTGGTGTACAGGCCGCGCAGCGTCGTGTCGCCGTTGTATTGCTGGGCACCGCTGGTCGCGACGTTTTGCACGCTGATGTTGGCGCCGTCGATGCTCAGGCCGGCCAGGTTGATGGCATTGCCGCCCAGCGTGACGTCGCCGTCGTTGGCGACGATCACTGCTTGCTGGTTGCCGCCGTTCAGCACGCCCGAGAGCTTGACATTGCCACCGTCGCCGTTGGCGGTCAGCGTGCGCTTGCCGCCCGTCAGCGTGGCGTTGCCGGAGATGTCGATGGACGCGCCGGTCAGGTCGCCGCCAAGCGTGACGCTGCCGTTGTAGGTCTGCGCGCCGGCGGTGTCGATGGCTGCCGTGCCGATCTGCGCGCCAAACACCGTCAGGTTGTTGACCTGGCTGTTGGTGATGGCGTGGTTGATACCGACGTTGCCCGATGACGATCCCAGCAACACGTCGCCGTGATTGCCGGCGGTCAGGCCAACGCTGCTGATCAGGGCGCCGACGGCGGCGATCTGGATGCTGCCGTCCGCCGTTGCAACGGCGCCCAGCGTCAGCGGGCCGGTGGCCTCGACGACGATGTCGCCGGCGCCCAGCACGTTGGCCTTCAGGTAACGCGCCGACGTGATGAAGGCGGCGTTGCCGTCGCCGATGCCGTTCTTGCTGGTCAGGTCCAGGCTGTTGGTCGTGACGTCGCTGCCCAGGGCCACCAACGAGCCTTCGGCGGCGGCCAGCACGACCGTGCCGTTCGCGGCGCCGGCGTTGATGGTGCCGACCACCACGTCGCCGTGCTGCGAGCTCAGGTCGATGCCGCGGTTGTTGCCGGCGGCAAGGGCCGACACGTCCAGCGTGCCGGTGGCGTTGGCCGTGATGTTGCCGTTGGCGGTGGACAGCCCGGCGGTCAGTGCGCCGGTATTGTTCAGCGTCAGGTTGGCCGGCGTGGTGACGCCGGTCAGGTTGACGTTGGCGTTGGCCACTTCAGTGGTCAATACCGTGTTGCCGCCCGCCGCGCCGCTGGTGACGTTCAGCGTATCGCCGCGTGCAATGATGTTGCGCGGCGTGGCGCCCGCCGCCACCACGTCTTGCAGGCCCACCAGGGTGATGGTGTCGTTGGCCTGCACGCCCGTGCCGGCTACCGTCAGCGTGCCGTTCGAGGACAGCAGCACGTTGTCGGCGGTATTGGACAGGCCCGAACGCGCGTCCAGGTCGCCCGACGAACGGATGTAGACCGAGCCGTTGTCGCCCGTTTGCGTCACGTCGCCGGTCAGCGTCAGGGCACGCGTGCCCACGTTGTTCAGGGCGATGACCGCGCCATAGGCGCCGGTGGTCAGGTCGCCCAGCGACGCAACGTTGGTGCGCAGGGCGATGCCGCCCAGCCCGGTGGCCAGGTTGCCCACCGTGCCGATGCTGCCGCCCGCCGTGGCCGTCAGGCTGTTGCCGAAGACCAGGTTGCCCGGAATCGCGCCCAGGATGGATCCGGCCGCCTTCAGGGTGACGTCGCCCAAGGCCAGGGCGTCGATCGTGTTGATCGACAGGTCGCCATTGGACGTGGCGATCGAGATGTCGTTGGTTGCCGAGTTCGTCTTGGTGACGGCGCTGTTCACCAGCGTGGGGCCGGCGGTGGTGATGCCGATGGCGCCGTTCTGCGTGGCGATGGCGTTCAGCGTGGTGCCGGCCGCGCGGTTGTCGTCCAGGAAGATCGAGCCGTTGCCGGTGACTTCCGCGTTGATGACGGCGGCAGTCGTCTGCACGTTGTCGGCCGAGCCTTCGGCGCCGCCGATCCCCGCGCCGGCCTTCAGCGTGACCGAATTGCCGATGATGCGCGTGGATTCCTCGCGATCGTCAACGATGGTGCTGCCGGCCTTGCTGTAGTCGATGTTGACGGTGCCCGTGCCGGCGTCGATGTTGCCTGCCACCAGTTGGCTGTTGGCGCCGTTGCCCACGATCTTGATCGTGCCGTTGCCGTTGCTGGCGACGGCGTTGGCGATTTGCAGGTTGCCGGCCGCCGCGATGTCGATCGTGCCGCCGGACAGGTACGAGTAGACGGCGTTGTTGTCCGCCGCCAGATACATGCCGCCCAGCGTGGTCGCCTCGACGCGTTGGCCGCTGGCGTTGATGCGGCCGGTGGCGGTGTTGGAGCCGATGCCGTTGCGAGCGTTCAGGGCAACACCGTACGCCTTGATGGTGGCGCCGGCCGCGTCGGCCAGGATGGTGCCGTTCTCGGCGTTCAGCGTGATCTGACCCTGGGTGGCGCCCGCCTGCACGTTCTTGACGGTGATGTTGCCCTGGGTGGCCTTGACCGAGATGCCGTTGCCGGCGGCGTCGGTGGCCGACGTCATGCTGTTCAGTACCAGGTTGCCCGACGATGTGACGCGCGTTTCGCCGTTGGCGACCGAGGTGGTCAGGCCGCCCAGCAGGTTGTTGGTGCTGTCCAGGTACAGCGAGCCCGTGCCGGTCACGCTGGCGGACACCGGGTTGTTCGGCGCCGCGATCTTGATGGCCGCGTCGTTCGTGCCGATGCCGTTCTTCGCGGTCAGTGTGATGGCGCCCGTGCCCGAACCCGAGATGGCGCCGCCGCCGTCCAGGATGCTGCCGTTCTGCGCATTCAGCGTCAGCGTCTTGTTGGTGCCGTAGCGGACGGAGCCGACCAGGATGTCGCCCGTCGTCGTCGTGACGGACAGGTCTTCGCCTGCGTTGAGGTTGCCCAGGTTGATCGAGCCGGCCTGGTTCAACCAGATGCCGCCCGAGGCCGTGGCCGCGATGTTCTTGACCTGCGTGTTCAGGGCGCGGGTGGACGAGCCAATCGCGTTGGGGGTTTCACTCGACCCGGTGGACAACGTCAGGTTGCCCGCCGTGATCTTCGACGTGCCCGTCATGCCCTGGATCGAGCCGCCGGTGTAGTAGTAGGGGTTGGTCGACAGGTTGACCGACCCATTGGCCGTGACGTCGATGTCGTTCAGCGTGATCGAGCCGATTGCCTGGTACGTGAAGTTCAGGCCGGTGGTGTCACGAACGATGGTCAGCGCGGTGTTGTTGCTGGTGTCGGCGCCGCTGAACGTCAGGTTCTGCGCGTCGATGGTCAGGAAGCCGTAGCTGCCGTTCTGGTTGCCCTGCGCGTTGGCGCGGTTGATGGTCAGGTCGGTCAGGTCGGCCAGGTTGTCGACGTAGATGCTGCCCGGGGTGTTCAGCGTCAGCGACGGCGTGTCCAGATGGATGCGGTTGCTGTTGCCCGAGCCGATGCTGCGCGAGGACCCGTAGTCGGCCGTCAGCGTGACGCTGTTGCCGGTGATGCGGTTGCTGTTATTTGCGCCGACGATGTTGCCCGTGCTGGTCGACAACGCGACCGCGCCGTTGGTGGTGCTGATGGTGCCCACCACCAGGTCGCGGCCGGCGCGGCCGGTATCGGCGGTCAGCGTGATGTTGCCGTCGCCGGTGACCGAGGCGGCCTGCAAGCCGTAGGTTTCGATCAGCGCGATGCTGCCGTCCGCCGTGGCCGTCTTGGTGGCGCTAAGGGTGACGATCGTCGTGCCGCCCGAGCTCAGGTTGGTGGTGCGGATGGCGCTCTTGTTGCCGATCGAGCCATTGGCCGTCAGGTTGACGGTGGTGGCGTTGCTGATCGTGCCGCTCAGGATGGAGCCGCCCGTGTTGTTGACGGTGAAGCTGTTGCCGTTGGTGTTGACCGAACCCAGTTCGATGTCGCCGACGGTGTTGCTGACCGAGCTGGCGCCGGTCGAGGTCAGGCTGGGCAGGCTGGTGTTGCCTTCCACCGTAATGAACGCGCCGCCGCCGGCCGCGCGGCCGGTCAGCGTGCTGACGCGCGTGTCGATGGCGTTGCCGATGCCGCTTGCGCCGATGGCGGTGTTGGCGTTCAGGTTCAACGACGCCGCGTCGATCTTGGTGTTGGCATCGCCATCGCCCAGCAGCGAGGCATAGCGCGAGGTCAGCGACACGTTGTCGTAGCCGACGTTGATGGTGCCAACGGTGATGCTGCGGTCGCTGGTGACGCTAAGGTTCAGGCCGCCCGCATCCGTGATGTTGCCCAGCACCAGGCCAGCCGTGCTGCCGCTGCCGCCGTCGGTGGCGGTAAAGCCGATGTTGCCGCCGTCGCGCGTCGGCGAATTGATGCTGTACGAGCGCGCGCCGTTACCCGTCGAATACAGCGACAACGTATCGATGTGCTTGTTGGAATCGATATAGACGTCGCCGGCGTTCTGGATGTTCAGCAGCGGGGCCGACAGATTGATCTCGCGGCCCGTGCCGCCGATGGCGCCCGATCCCTGCGTGGTCAGCGAAACCTGGGCGGCCGTGATGCGCTGGCTGTCATCGGCGCTGCCCAGGATGCTGTTGTTGCTGGACAGGCGTACGGTGCCGGTGGACTGCGTGTCGATGATGCCGATGTCCTGGCCAACGTTGCTGGACAACATCAGGTTCAGGCCGGTGTTGTCGCGGACATTGTTGACTTGCAGGCGGCCGTCATGCACCACATCGAACAGCAATTCGTTCGACGTGACGTCGTAGGTCGAAGGCGCGACACCCGTTGCATACAACGACAGGCTGGCCAGGTCGACGTCGTTGTTCACGTAGACGTGGCTGCCGCTCGTCAGGTAGAGCTCGCTGGTGGTGGTGTTGATCTTGTCGGCCGGACCCGAGCCGATCTGGCCGGTGGCGAAGAGCGACACCGAATCGCCCGTCACGTGCGAGGCGGGCGACAGGTTGAGCAAGTTGCTGCCCGCGCCGTTGGCGGCCAGGCTGACGGCATGCGCGGGGCCGGTGTCGATGTTGCCGATGCGTACCGTGCGGTCGCCGGAGAACGAGAAGTTCAGGCCGGTGGTGTCTTGCACATCGAACAGGTTGTAGCCGCCGGTGTCCGTGACGTTGAACGTCAGGCCCTGCGCCGCCACCTGCACCACGTTGTCCACGGATTGGTTGGCGTGGTTGGCGGTGACGTTCAGGCTGAACAGGTTCGACGTGTTGTTCAGGTAAAGATTGTTGCCAGTCTGCGTGGTCAGTTGCCGCGTGTCGGTTTGCACGGCATTGCCGGCCGCGCCAATGGACTGCGTGGCGGTCAGGATCAGCGAGGGGGCGACGAAGCTGCTGCCCGCGCCTTGAAGAATCGACCCGTTGGTAACGTTCACCTGCGCGGAGCTGGCGACGTTGTTGTTGCCCAGGGTCAGGGTCTTGTTGTTCGAGATCCACAGGCTGCCGCGCAGGTTCGAGGACAGCTTGTCCACGCTGACGTACAGCGGCTGGTTGGTGTTGTACGTACCCGTGACCGAGCCGGCATTGAGCGTCAGCGCGCCCGTGGTGATGTTGGGGCTGCTGGCGCTGCTGCTGTTGCCGTAGATGTTGCTGTTGCTGCCCAGCGTGACCGAGCCGCCCGCGCCGGTGGCCACGTTGTTGACGGTCAGCGCGCGGTCGGACGAGATCGACAGCGCCAGGTTGCCCGCGGTGGAAACGTTGTTAAGCGTCAGCCCCGAAGTGCCGGTCGAATCGCTCAGCGAGAACGTCAGGCCGGTGGCCGAGACGCTGTACGAATTGTTCTGCAAGCCGCTCGAGCTGGCGTGGTTCGCGGTCAGCGACAGCGACGTCAGCTGCTTGTCGTTGGAGACGGACACGTTGCCCGCCGACGCGATCGACAGATTGTTCGTGCTGGTCGAAGCGGCGACGCTGCCGTTCGTGCCCAGCGCGTTCAGGCTGACGTTATTGCCGGTAATGACGCCCGAGCTGCGGCTGATGGTCGGCAGGAACGACGTGTTGGCGTAGCGCGAGGTCAGCGTCACGGAACCCGCGGCGCCGGTATTGATCGCGCCGGTGGCAATGGCGGAATCGGCGTTGACGGCCAGTGCGGCGCCGTTCATGTCTGCCGCGATCGTCAGGCTGGTGCCACCCGCGATCGACAGCGTCTGGCCGCCCAGCCCGCTGAAGGCATAGGCGTTGGTGTCGAAGTTGGTGGTGCTGCCCGCGTCGCGGCGGCTCAGGTTCAGGTCGATGCTGCTTAGCGCCTGATTCCCGTTGTTCAAGAAGATGTCGCCGTTGTTGGCGATTGCCAGGTTGGCGGTCGCGGTGCGCAGCGCGCGGCCGGCGGCGCCGATGGCCCCGGTGTTTGCATCGCGCGCGGTGTAGCTGTCGCTGCCGGTGGCCGACAGCTTGACCGTGCCGGCCGTGATGCGGCCGGTGCCGGCATCACTGGTGATGCTGGAATTGACGCCGCCGTTGGCCGTGGTCAGGCTGACCGAGTTGCTGGCGGCAATGGCGCCCACCTGGATGTTCTTGCGGCCGCTGAAGCTGAAGTCCGTCAGCCGGCCCGTGATCTGTTCCAGGTACTGCGTGGTGCCGTCGTCGGTGATGCGGATGGTCTGGCCCGCGCCGCCGCCGATGGCGATGGTGCTGGTGGCGCCGGCCGCGCGCTGGCTGTTGATCGCCAGGCTGCGCAGCACGGTGTCGCTGGCGACAAAGAAGTTGATACCCGCCGACAGGCTCAACGCGGACGTGCCGGCCAGGGCCAGCGTGCCGCCCGTGGCCGACGAGCCGATCGAGCTGCTGGAGCCCGCCGTTAACGCGACATTCGCCGCGCGGATCGTGCCGGGGTTGGCCAGGTCGTCGTTGGCGATGTTGCCGCCCGCGATCAGGCTGACCTTGCCGCCCGCGCCAGCATCGATGTTGCCGACCCACAGGTTCTTGCCGTTGGCCGAGAACCCGAAATCCAGGTCGGTGGAACTGGCGATGTCCTTCAGGTGGATGCCGTTGGCGTCGTCCGTCAGCGTGAAGGCCGACAGGTTCGGTGCGGTGATCGCGTACGAGCCATAGACGTAGCCATTGCGTGTGACGGCCAGGCGCGTCAGGCCGGTCTCGTTGTCGACGGTGATGTCGCCACCGCTGGTCAGGCTGACGTCCGGCGCCTGCAAGGTCAGCGCGGCGCCGGCCGCGCCCAGCGAACCGGCGGCCGACAGCGCGATGCTGCTGGCCTGGATCTTCGTGGCGGCGTCGCCATCGTCAAGAATGGAACCCGCGCTGTTGGCCAGCGACGCGGGGCCGGCGGCCTGCACGTTGCCGACCAGAGTCGTGCCGTTCCCTTGCGTGTAGCCAAGCTGCCCGCCTGCCGTTACCGACGCCAGCTTGATGTTGCCGTAGGTGCCGTTCAGATAGAGGTCGCCGCCCGCGTTGGCCAGGACGTTGACCTGGCTGGGGCCGCCCACGCCCACATAGCGCACGCTGCCGCCGTAGTTGCCGCCGATCGAGCCGGTTGCGGTCAACGAGATGTCGCCACCGCCCGCGTACACATTGCCCGAGCCGTTACCCAGGATGGAGCCGTTGGCCGCGTTCAGCGTCACATCGTCGTTCCAGCTGCGTATCGTGCCCGATACCAGCAGGTCGCCCTGGCGTGCGTCGATCTGTACGGCGTCGGTGGCCGTGATGTTGTTCAGCGTGATGACGCCGGTGGTGTTGCTGGAGCCGGTGGGCTTGGGCAGCTGCACATAGAAGCCGCCATTGCTGGCCGAGCCCGACAGGTTGCTGGTCAGGATGTCCAGATAGCCGTTGCCGGTGGCGCCGATGGCGCGGCCGGCGGACAGGTTCACCGAATTGGCCAGCAGCAGGGTGTTCTTGTTGCCGTCGTCGCTGATCGCGCCCGAGGTGTTCAGCGTGATGGAACCGCCATAACCGGCGTCGATGCTGCCGACCGTGACGTCGCGGTCGCTGATGAAGTTGAAATACACCGAGTTGCTGTCGCGCACCTCGTGTATGGTGTGGCCGGTCACGTCGTCGGTGATGTTGAACAGCAGCGACGGCGCGCGCACGTCCAGCACATAGTGATCGTCCTCGCCCTTGTGGCGAGCAGTCACCGTCAGGGTGTTGAGGTCGGCGATGTTGGTCGCGTAGAGGTTGCCGCGCGTGTCCAGCGACAGGTTCGGCGCGTTGACCGAGACGAAATTGGCGTGGGTGCCGATGTCCTGGGCGGCGGCCAGGCTGACCGCGCCCGCGGTGACGCGCGTATCCGCAATGCCGTCATCCAGGATGCTGCCCTGCGTGGACGTCAGCGTGACGCCGCTGCCGGCGCGGATGTTGCCCAGCTTCAGGGTCTGGTCGCCGCTGAACACAAACTGATTCAGCAACGCGCTATAGACCTGCTTCAATTCATACGCATTGCCCAGATCGTCGTTGACGTCGAACGCCAGGAAGGGCGCGGAGACTTGCAGGAAGTTCTTTCGCAGCGGATCGGCGTGCGAGTTGCTGACGGACAGGTAGGTCAGCGTCTTGCCGGGGTTGTCGACGTAGATGTCGCCGCCGCTACCCAGTGTCAGGCTGGCCGAGGACGTCTTGATGTGGTCGCCCGAGGTGCCGATGTGCTGACGCGCTTGCAGATTGATGGCGTTGCCCACCAGTTCGCTGTTGGCATTGGCGCGCAGGATGTTGCCACCCTGGGCGTTCAACGACAGCGTGCCGGTGCCGGCGTCCAGCTTGTTGGCGGTCAGGTCGGCCACGCCGATGACGGAAATGCCGTTGAAGGCCTTCAGGTCATCCAGCAGCACGGAACCCTGCGCCTGGTTCAGATAGATGCTGCCGCCCGTGGCGTGCAGTTCACCCGCCGCCGTGCGCAGGTAGGTGCCCGCCGTGCCCACGGTGTAGCTGCTGTTCGATGCGGGCGCCAGCAAGGTCACGACGTTACCGGTGACCAGCGATGCCGACGTGCCCGTGATGCTGCCGGCGCGCGCGGTCAGCGTGACGTTGCCCGAACCCGCGTTGATCTGGCCGGCGGAAATGCTGTTGCCCGTCAGGTTGACGGCGCCGCCGCCGGAACTGACGTTGTTGGCCGTCAGCGAGCCCGCGCCAGTGATCACGATGGCGGCGTTATCGGCCTGGGCCTGCGTGATGTTCAGGTTGGAGCTGCTGCTGTCCAGGTACACGCCGCCCGTGCCCGCCGTGGCGGACACGTTACCGGCGTTGGTCTTCAGGCTGCGGGACGCGGCGCCGATGATGCCGTTCTGCGCCGACAACGCCAGCGTGTTGGTCGAGATCGTGGTGGCGTCATCGCCGTCGTCCACGATGTTGCCCATGGTCGACGTCAGCGACGTCGATGCGCCGGCCTTGATGGCGCCCAGGGTCAGGTTGCCGCTGCTCCACACGGACAGCGGGCCGGTGGTTTCGACGGAACGCAGGTTCAGCGCGCCGAAGTTGTAGAGATACACGCCGCCCGCGCCGCTGGCGGCCGTCAGCGTGGCGGTCTGGGTGTTCAACGCCAGGTCGGCGCTGCCGATGGCGCCGTTGTTGCCATTGCTGCCGCTGGCCTTCAGCACGATGCTGCCCGCGCTCATGCTGCCCGGGATGCTGCCGGCCAGGATGTCGCCGGCCGTGGACGTCAGGGCCAGCGCGCCCGCGCCCAACGAGACGGAGCCCACGCGGATCGTGCGGTCGCCGGTGAACGAGAAGTTCAGGCCATTCTGGACGGCCCGGTTCAGGTAATAGCTGCCGTTGTCCGCCAACGAGAAATCCAGCCCGCCGGCCGAGGTGAGCTGGTACGTGTTGTTGACGCCGGGCTGGGCGTGGCGGCTGGTGATGTCCAGCGTGCTCAGTACCGAGCGGTTGGCCGCGAACAGGTTGCCGCCGGTGGCAAGCGCCAGCCGCGATGTCTGGGTGTTGACCGCGTTGCCGGCCTCGCCGATGTTGCCGCCGCTGGCGTCCAGCGTGACGGTGTTGCCCGCCACGACCTGGTTGGCGCCGCCCACGTTGCGGATGCTGCCCGCGCTGGTGCGGACCAGCGCCGCGCCGCTGCCGGCGTCAATGACGTTGGCCAGGTTGATGTCGCCGGTGGCGTTCAGCGTGATCGCGCCGCCCCGGCTGGTCAGCTTGCCGATGTTGTTCAGCGTGCTGCCCACGCCCAGCGCTTCCAGCGTGATGGCACCGCCTTGGGTGCTGATTTCGGTGTTCGAATTCTCGAAGCGGATGCCGCCCGTCTGCGTCGAGCGCAGCGTGAAGCTGTTGCCCGAGGTCGTCTTCAGATTGATCGCGGCCATGTCCGCGATCGTGATCTGGCCAGTGGCTTCCAGCTTGATGTTGGTGGTGCCGGCCAGGCTTTCCAAGAGGCCGCGCGACACGGTGTTGTTGGCCGCGTTGGCGTCGCCGCTATTGAGCGTGCCGTCGCCCGCGCTGCCGTCCAGCGCGCCCGAGCCGTTGCCGGAATCGACGATGCGCAGGTCGGTCGGGTCGATCAGCAACAGGCCGGTCTTGCCCTTGGGCGCGCGCATGTCCACCGAGCCGGTCAGGCCGATGTTTTTCTTGCTGGAGACTTCGGCAAAGCCACCGTCGCCGCCTTGCTCACCGCCGCGTGCCGACAGGCTGCCGGCAAAGGCGGTGGCCTCGTTGGACCACATCGTGACGCTGCCGCCGTTGCCGTTGACGCGCGCATCGGCCTTGAGCGTGGCGCCCGCCGCCACCTTGACGGTGGACGACTTGCCGCTGAATGCCGCCGAGCCGTCGTCCGGGGCAACGCCCAGGCTGCCCAGGGCGATCTCGCCGCCGCCCGCCGCGCCGGACACGTCGATGGCGGCGCCGCGCGCCACGTCCACGTGTTCGCCGGTGACGACGACCTTGCCGCCTTGCTGGCCGGCGCCGGCGCCCGTGGCGTCGACCGTGCCCGCGATCTTGACGGTGCCGGCGTCGCCGCCGGACAGCACGATCTTGCCGTTCTGCGTGCCCACCGACTGGGCGCTGATGATGCCGTCGGTGTTGACGACGTTGTCGATCACGCCCTTGACGGCGCGCGCCGTCATCAGCACCGTACCGCCGTCCGCGCGGATGACGCCGGTGTTGGTCACCAGTGCCGATACCGGCTTGCCGCTGGCGTCCTTGGGCAGATCGCCAACGGTGGAAGTGGCGTCAAAGGAAAGCAGGCCGTCGCCCTGGAAGTCCACCGTGACGGTGTTCGCGCCGGCCAGGGCCACGCGGCCCAGCTTGGCCTGGATCACGCCCGAGTTGCTGACCGACGGCGCCACCAGCGCGGCCAGGCCGCTGTCCTTGATGGTGATCGTGCCTTCGTTGACGATCCGGGCGTTGGCCTTGGTGGAGGCCTGGTTGAACTTGTAGTTGCCGGCCAGGAAATCCTTGTCGCTGATGTTCGCCGTGGTGGCGACCAGGCCGCCCACGTCGATACGCGCGCCCTTGCCGAACACGACGCCGTTCGGGTTGACCAGCATCACCGTGCCGTTGGCGTTCAACTTGCCGAAGATGGCCGACGGGTCGTTGCCGACCACGCGGTTCAGCGTGACGCTCTTGCCGCCGGGCTGGCGGAAATTGACCGTCTCGTTGGCGCCGATGCTGAAGTCTTTCCAGTTGATGATCGCCTTGCCGCTGGACTGGTTGATGTCCAGCGTGCCGTTGCCGCGGTCATTGATGGTGGCGGCGCCACCCACGACGGTGCCGCCGGTGGGGTTGGCGTGCGCGCCGCCAGAGGCCAGCGAGCCAATCAGCACGGCCAGCGTGCTGAGCGCGGGCAGGGCGGTGTCTTTCTTCAGGCGCATGCGGCGAGCGGATGGGGCGAGGCTGCGGGATTTGCGATTCATGGTCGGTCTCTTGTCGTTCGCTGCTTAGTACTGCGCCGAGATGCTGAAAAATACGCGGGGATTCTTGTTGCCCTGGGTCAGGACGTCGCCGCTTGTGGGCTTGGCCACTTCAAGCGTGGCGTACAGGGTCTTGCTGAGGTTGGCGCGCATGCCCGCGCCAATGGACGACACGTTGGCGCGCGTCAGCGGCGCGCTTTCGCTGCGCGACCAGATGCGGCCGCCGTCGACAAACGAATAAACGTGCGCGCCGTGCGGCAGGAAGTTGTCGGTGGACACGGCGTAGCGCAGTTCCAGCGAGCCGGCCAGGCCGGAATCGGCGGACATTTCGCCGTCGTCATAACCGCGGCCGAAGTTGGGTCCGCCCAGCGCGAATTCTTCGCTGGCCAGAAGCGGGCTGGCGCTGTATTGGCCGGCAAAGGTGGCCACCAGCGACAGGCGATCGGTCAGCTGTTGCAGGCGCGTCAGTTCGGCGGTCAGCTTCAGGAAGTCCGAACGGCCCTTGGCGCGCGAGGCCAGCTCGGCCCCTTCTTGCGTGGCGCCCATCGCGTCCAGGCCCTGGTGCACCGTGCCACGGATGGCGGTGATGCCGTTCCAGCTGTCGGTACGGTCATAGCTCAGGCCCGCGCGCAGCACGCGCAGCCGGTCGCGCGTGAAGGGCGTCTCGGTAATGTCGGTGGCCACGTTGCGCACGTCGAACATGCCGAAGGCGCGCAAGTTCTCCAGGCGCGAGCGGATCAGCGGATAGGTGACGGTGGCCGTGTAGGCCTGCACGTCGCTGGCAACGTTCAGCGGGGCCAGGTCGCGGCCCGGCTCGCTCTTGGCGTAGCTGGCGGCCAGGCCGAACGTCATGCCGCTGTCGCTGACCAGCATGTCGTAGTTGGCGGCAACGGCCTGGCTGCGGTAGGCCGGAAAACCCAGGCGGCCGCTCAGCGTGAAGGTGTCGGCGCGGGCGCCGAACGAATTCAGCGTGACCTGGCCGGTCATTTCGCTCCAGCCCAGGTAGGGCGAGCCACGGTTATCAATGCCCAGGCGCGCATCGACGGGCTTGCGTTCGCTGTGCACCACCAGCACCGAGCCGCCCACTTCCTTGGGCGAGGCCTCCAGTGACGCGCGCACCACCAGGCCGTTCAAATCATTGGCCAACAGCAGCTGGCGTTCGACTTCGGCCACGTTGATCGGGCGCACGCCACGCAGGCGCTGCACCAGCTTTTCGACCGCCGCCTGCGCGGGGCCGATGTCGCCGTCGTACCTCACGTCCGACACATAGCCCTCCACCACCACGATGCGGAACACGCCGCCATCGACGGTCTGCGCGGGCACGATCACGCGCGTGGTCACGTAGCCGTCATTGCGGTAGAGCAGTTCGATGTCGTTGGCCACCTTGAAGGCGTCGGCCACCGTGATCGTCTTGCCGACCAGTCCCTGGTAGAACGCGCTGAGGGTCTCGGGCGCGTAGTGCGTCACGCCTTCCACGCGCATGTTGGCCAGCGTGAAGCTCAGCTTGTCGGCACCCACCGGGGCCTCGGACGCGCTGCCCTGCTGCACCGTCACTTCCGGGGCGGTGGTCATGCTTTCCGGCATGGCCGGCTGGGGCAGGGCGCGGCCGGGCTCGGCGGCGGACGGCAACTGCGGGCGCACGCTTTGCGCCGCGGCGGGGCTGGTCGCCAACGCCAGGGCCGTTAAGGCCAGACCGACATGCAGGAAAAGGGGGGACAGGCAGAGGACAACGGGGCGGCAAAATCGGGAGAGGCGGCGCATGAGTACTCGGACGGCGACTTGTTACATTTGGATTTAATAGATGCTATTTGACATATAAGTCACGCTTGGGTACACAACATTTTTGCAACTTCCAAGCCTTGAGATATGCCTACGCTCGTGGCGCCATCACTGGTGGAGACGGGCAAATACAGGGGAATTCGGGTGTCGCAAGCCTGTGGCGGCGACGCCACAACGACACAAAAAGAACATCCCCTTCGACCAGGTTCGCGCTGTAACAAACATTATCGTAAGTACGCAAATATTCCATTACCGAGGTTTGCTGGAATGTCAGGCAGGTTTGCCGCAAGGAAAATTATTCGAGTCATAGCCTCGAATTTGTCTCGTGTTACCAACGCGAGCGCGGGCCAACATGAAAGAATGCGCGGCATGAACGACGCCTTCTTTTCGATGGCTCCGGGCCAGCTCGCGGGCTTACGCGTACTGGTCGTGGAGGACCGCCCCGAAGACCGCATGCTGCTGGTGGATTTCCTGACCAGCCAGGACTGCCGCGTCTACGTGGCCGAGGACGGCAATGACGGCTACCGCAAGGCGCAGCTGGTGCAGCCGGACATCATCCTGATGGACGTGACCATGCCGGTGTGCGACGGCCTGGCCGCCTGCCGCCTGCTGAAAGCCGACCAGGCCACGCGCGGCATCCCCGTCATCTTCCTGACGGCGGCTAGCCTGCCCGGCGAACGCGTGGCGGGTCTGTCGGCCGGTGCGGTCGATTACGTGGCCAAGCCCTTCGACTTCGAGGAAGTGCGCCTGCGCCTGCTGATTCATCTGCGGGTAGGGACCACGCCCGGGGCCCCGCCGACGCCGGTTCCCGCCGTGACCGAAACCCATGCGGAGGACGGCACGTCCGCCGCCGCGGCCGGCGCGACGCTGGACGGTGTGCTGTTTCGCGCCGCCCGCAAGCTACTGCGCGAACGGCTGGATCACACGCCGGAATTGATGGCGCTGGCGCAGGCGCTGAACACGAACGCGCGTCGGTTGAATCAGGCTTTCCGGCGCTGCGCCGGCACGACCGTGTTCGAGTTCCTGCGCGAAGAGCGCATGCGCGAGGCGCGCCGCTTGCTGTGCGAAACCAGCCTGGATATCCAGGCCATTTCGCAGGCGGTGGGCTATGGCAATCGGGGCAATTTCTCTACGGCTTTTCGCGAGCGCTTCGGCATGCCGCCCACGGCCTTGCGCCAGGAGCTTGATCCCTATGCATGATCGCCGCCTGGGCTTGCCGGGCAGGCTGCCGTTGAAGTGGATGTTGCCGTTGATGTTGCTGTTGCTATGGATCCTGTCCTGCGTGGCGCCGCCCGTGCACGCGCAGCCCCTACCGCCTGCAACGCCCGTCGTCGACCTGAACGCCGTGACCGGCAAGCTGCCGCTGAACCACGAACTGCTGGGCCTGGAAGATACAACGGCGTCCAAGGACGTCAGCCAGATCCTGGACGGGCCCTGGCAGCCCGTGGCGCCCGCCTGGCTGAACCGGGGCTTTTCCAAATCGGTGTACTGGCTGAAGCTGGACGTGCGCAACCCCACGCAGGGCTTTGTTGAGCGCTGGTTGTCGTTCGGCGTGCCCCGTCTGGAAGACGTGCGGTTCTATCTGTATCCCGCCGGGCAGCGGGAGCCTTCCCAAGTCATCCTGGCGGGCAATCGCGAGCCGCTTGCGTCGCGACAAGTGCCGTCGTCGGTGTCCGTGGCCCCGCTGCTGCTCAATCCGGGTGAACGCGTGACGGTGCTGGTGCGGGTGCAAAGCCGCTCGGCCATCAGCATGGAACCCACCTTGTGGACGCCGGGCGCATTCGTGGGCGCGGCGCAGCGCGGCACGCTGGTGCTGGCGCTGCTGATCGGCGCGCTGCTGATGGTGGTGATCTACACGGGCGTGGGGGGGGGGGG